>JAACJQ010000061.1 GCA_016879935.1 Archangiaceae bacterium
CGAAGCCAAGGCCCGCCGTGCCAAGCGCGAGATGACCGAGGCCAACCTGCGCCTGGTCATCTCGATCGCCAAGAAGTACACCAATCGCGGTTTGCAGTTCCTCGATCTGATCCAGGAAGGCAACATCGGCCTCATGAAGGCCGTCGACAAGTTCGAGTACAAGCGCGGCTACAAGTTCTCCACCTACGCCACGTGGTGGATTCGCCAGGCCATCACCCGCGCCATCGCCGATCAGGCCCGCACCATTCGTATTCCGGTGCACATGATCGAGACGATCAACAAGCTCATCCGCACGAGCCGGTACCTCGTTCAGGAGATCGGCCGCGAGCCGACGCCCGAAGAGATCGCCGAGAAGATGGAGCTGCCGCTCGACAAGGTCCGCAAGGTCCTCAAAATCGCCAAGGAGCCCATCTCGCTCGAGACGCCCATCGGCGAAGAGGAAGACAGCCACCTCGGCGACTTCATCGAGGACAAGGCCCTCGTGAAGCCCGACGACGCCGTCATCAACATGAACCTCGCCGAGCAGACGCGGAAGGTGCTCGCCACGCTGACGCCGCGCGAAGAGAAGGTGCTCCGCATGCGCTTCGGCATCGGAGAGAAGAGCGACCACACCCTCGAAGAGGTCGGCCAGGACTTCGAGGTGACGCGCGAGCGCATTCGTCAGATCGAGGCGAAGGCGCTCCGCAAGCTGCGCCACCCCTCGCGGAGCAAGCGCCTGCGCAGCTTCGTCGAAGGCCAGTAAGCCGACCCCTCGGTGCTGTACCGTCCGGCCTGCCAATCGCTCTGCGATCGGCGGGCCGGAGCCGTTTCAGGGGCACCGCATCGAGAGCAGCGGGCGTGGGCTGGTTGTCCGAAAGCCGCGAGGTCCGCGGCTGGTGTGGAGGCTGCGGGAATACGCAGGCAGCGCCCGGAGCCGCCGCCCTTCTCTGCCCGCGCCTACAACGCGTCGAAGCCGTCGACCCGCCAGCTCTTCACGAGGTCGAGCTGGGCATGGTTCGTCAGGTCGATCATCAAGGGCGTCACCGAGGCGAGCTGATCGTCGTGAACGGCGGTCACGTCGGTGCCCGGCTCCTTCACGTGCTCGTACCCGGTGCCGCCGATCCAGTAGTACTTGCGGCCGCGCGGGTCTTCCTTCTCGATGACGTCCGCTCCGTAGCTGTGCCGTCCGCCCTTCGTGACCTGGTAGCCGCGAATCTTGCCGTAGGCGGGCATGTTCACGTTCAGGAGCAGTCGCTCGGGCAGCTTCTGCGTGAGCAGTGACTTCACCAGCGCGCGAGCAAACTCGGTGGCGTGATCGAAGACGAAGGTTCGGCGGCTCACGAGCGAGAACGCGACCGACGGAACGCCCAGAATCGCGCCCTCCATCGCGGCGGCGACGGTGCCCGAGTAGATCACGTCGTCGGCCAGGTTCGGCCCGTGGTTGATGCCAGACACCACCAGCGTCGGCCGCGCCTGCTTCATCAGGTGGTTGATCGCGACGTACACGCAGTCGGCCGGCGTGCCATCGACGGCGAAGCGCCGCTCGCCCATTGGGCGAATGCGCAACGGGTCGTGCAGCGACAACGAGTGCGACGTGGCGCTCTGCTCGTGCAGCGGCGCCACCACCCACGTCTCGGCCAACGGCTCGACGGCCTTCACGAGCGCCTCGAGCCCCTTCGCGTGAATGCCGTCGTCGTTCGAGACGAGGATTCGCGGAGCGATCACGGCGCGACCTTGATGGCGCCCTTCCCTGCGTACCGCGCGCCGGCCCCGAGCTCTTCTTCGATGCGCAGCAGCTGGTTGTACTTCGCGATGCGATCAGAGCGGCTCGCCGAGCCCGTCTTGATGAGCCCGCAATCGAGGGCGACGGCGAGGTCGGCGATGGTGGTGTCTTCGGTCTCACCCGAGCGGTGACTCATCACCGAGGTGAAGCCCGCACGGTGGGCCATGCGCACGGCCTCGAAGGTCTCGGTCAGCGTGCCGATCTGGTTCACCTTCACGAGAATCGAGTTCGCGACGCCAGCCTTGATGCCGCGCTCGAGCCGGGTGACGTTGGTGACGAAGAGGTCGTCGCCCACGAGCTGGATCTTCTTGCCCAGCGCGTCGGTCGACTTCTTCCAGCCATCCCAGTCGTCTTCGGCGAAGCCGTCTTCGATCGAGACGATCGGGTACTTCGCGATCAGCTCGCTGTACCAGCCGACGAGGGCGGACGAGTCGTACGCCTTGCCTTCGCCCTTGAGCTTGTAGGTCTTCGAGTCCTTGTCGAAGAACTCCGAGGCCGCCACGTCGAGGCACAGCGCGATCTGCTCGCCAGCCTTGAAGCCTGCGGCCGAGATGGCCTCCATGATCAGCTTGAGCGCCTCTTCGTTGGCCGGCAGATCGGGCGCGTAGCCGCCTTCGTCACCGACACCCGTCGCGAGCTTCTTGCCTTTGAGGATCTTCTTGAGCGCGTGGAAGATCTCGGCACCCCAGCGCAGACCTTCGGCGAACGACTTCGCGCCCCAGGGCAGCACCATGAACTCCTGCACGTCGACGCGGGTGTCTGCGTGCGCGCCGCCGTTGAGAATGTTCATCATCGGCACGGGGAGCGTGCGGGCCTGAACGCCGCCAACGTACCGGTAGAGCGGAAGGCCGGTCGCCGTCGCTGCAGCGCGTGCCGTCGCCATCGAGACCGCGAGAATCGCGTTGGCGCCCAGCTTCGCCTTGTTGGGCGTGCCGTCGAGTTCGAGCATGCGCGCGTCGACCGCGAACTGATCGGCGGCGTCGAGCCCCGACACTGCCGGAGCGATCGTCTCGTTGACGTGCTGCACGGCCTTGAGCACACCCTTGCCGAGGTAGCGGCGCTTGTCGTCGTCACGAAGCTCGTTGGCCTCGTGCTCGCCCGTGCTGGCGCCAGAGGGCACCGCCGCACGTCCGAAGACGCCCGTGTCGAGCATGACTTCTGCCTCGACGGTCGGGTTGCCACGTGAATCCAGAATCTCCCGCGCCTTGACGTGAACGATTTCGGTCATGGGCGGCGTTGTAGCCAACGGCGCGGCATTCTCAACGGCCCAGACGCGATCGTGATCAGGCTCAACGCGCCGGTTTGAAACGTCGTTCTTCGCCGCTCGCCGCTCAGGGTCCTCGCCGGCAACGACACGACTCTGGTCTGCGAAGAAGGAGCGTCTGGGTGGTCGTCGAGATGCGCGGAGTGTGCAACTCGGGCCAGTCGCGCTCGTTCGGGTCGCCGCGCCGGCTCCCTGGGGACGTGCGCCGCCGGCTGAACGGAGACTCTCGCGCTTGTCGGGGTTCTGAGGGTCGCGTCCACGCGCGGCGCGTCGGGCGCAGCGTGCGCCATCGCGACACCCCACGTCCTTCTGGGCGGGCTGCTGCCGATCCACGTGGGCAAGCAATGGCGCTCCCCGGAGCGCGTCGGATTGCTGCTCGCGCCTGGTCCGCGACTCGTCAGGCGTCTTCGTGACGCCGTGCGGTGGCTCATGCGGCGGCCACGCGAGTTGTCGCAACTCTCTCACGCGCAACGCGTCGGGGACGGGCGCCCTGCCCACGTCCAAGTCGGCAGGCATCATCTGCAACCCGAGGTGGGAGGGCTGCGCGAGCGCGCCCGTCTGCGGGACGAGCGCAAGCAGTTTTCAGCCTGCCAACCACCTGCAGTCCTCACCAGACCGACCGAAGCTGCAGCGTCGAGCAACTCAGCACCGTGGAGCGACTCAGCAGGTTGGCGCGAGCGACTCAGCGGCGGTCGAGCGACTCCGCAGCGTCGAGCGACTCAACAGCATCGAGCGACTCAACAGCATCGAGCGACTCAACAGCATCGAGCGACTCAACAGCATCGAGCGACTCAGCAGCCTCGAGCGACTCAACAGCATCGAGCAACTCAGCAGCCTCGAGCAACTCAGCAGCCTCGAGCAACTCAGCAGCCTCGAGCGACTCAGCGGCGTCGAGAGCCCTCAGCGGCGTCGTGTGACTCAGTGGCGTCGTGTGACTCAGTGGCGTCGAGCGACCTCAGCGGCGTCGAGCGACTCGACAGCATCGAACGACTCGACAGCATCGAGCGACTCAACAGCGTCGGGCGACTCAACAGCATCGAGCGATTCAGCGACGTGCAGCCACTCCAGCGACGTGGAGCGAGTCAGCACCGTCGAGCGACTCAAGCACCGTCGAGCGACTCAGCAGGTTGGAGCGAGCGACCCAGCGGCGTCGAGAGCCCTCAGCGCCGTCGAGCGATTCAGCGGCGTCGAGCGATTCAGCGGCGTCGAGCGATTCAGCGGCGTCGAGCGACTCAGGCGCCGTCGAGCGACTCAGGCGCCGTCGAGCGATTCAGCGGCGTCGAGCGATTCAGCGGCGTCGAGCGACTCAGGCGTCGTCGAGCGACTCAAGCACCGTCGAGCGACTCAGCAGGTTGGAGCGAGCGACTCAGCGGCGTCGAGAGCCCTCAGCACCGTCGAGCGATTCAGCGGCGTCGAGCGATTCAGCGGCGTCGAGCGATTCACCGGCGTCGAGCGATTCACCGGCGTCGAGCGATTCACCGGCGTCGAGCGATTCACCGGCGTCGAGCGATTCAGCGGCGTCGAGCGACTCAGGCGTCGTCGAGCGACTCAGCGGAGTGGAGCGACTCAGCAACGTGGTGCGGCTCAGCAACGTGGTGCGGCTCAGCGGCATGGAGCGACTCAGCGTGGAGCGACTCAGCAGCGTGGAGCGACTCAGCACCGTCGAGCGACTCAGCACCCTCGCGCGACTCAGCACCGTCGAGCGACCTCGCCGGCGTCGAGCGGCTGGGAGGACTAAGACTCCAGCGACTGGGAAGACTCGAGCGACTGGGATGACTCGAGCAACCGCGAGGACAGACTGGGAGCACTCGAGCGACTCGCGGCGTCGAGCACATCGCAGCGTCGAGCGACTAAGCGTGGAGCGACTCAGCACCATCGAGCGACTCAGCACCATCGAGCGACTCAGCACCATCGAGCGACTCAGCACCATCGAGCGACTCAGCACCGTCGTGCGACCTCGCCGCCGTCGAGCGGCTGGGAGGACTCGAGCGGCTGGGAGGACTCGAGCGGCTGGGAAGACTCCAGCGACTGGGAAGACTCGAGCGACTGGGATGACTCGAGCAACCGCGAGGACCGACTGGGAGCACTCGAGCGACTCGCGGCGTCGAGCACATCGCGGCGTCGAGCACATCGCGGCGTCGAGCGACTCGGCCACGCAAGCGGCCTCAGCGCGGCCAGCGACGCTTCTTCTTCTTCCGCTGCTGCTCCTCCTGCTTCGCTTCGCCGGGTCGACGCAGGTGCGGCAGCGCGCCCATCTGCACGGGCATGTAGTCGGAGCCCAGCAGCGCCTTCACCAGGTCGGCCTGCGTAGCGATGGGCTTCTTGAAGAGCGTGGCCGCGTAGCCGATCTCGTCGAGCGAGGTACGCGCGTCACTGCCGGCGACACCCGGCAGCTTCATCGACTCCGAGGCCTCGAGCGCCAGCTCGTTGGCGCCCATGCGCACCTTCGGGTTGTAGACCTCGATGGCCGAGAGCAGTTTGAGCGTCTTGACGTAGTCGTTCGCCGGGTGGCTGAAGTCCTTGTCGAAGGGCCGAGCCGCGACGATGGCGGCTCCCAACGCCTTGAGCCTCGGCAGGCACTCGTCGGCGCTCCAGGCCTTCTCGCGGTTGCTTCCCCACAGCTGCACGGGCTCGGGCGCTCGCTCGGGCTTCTCGAAGAAGCACAGGTACTGGCCTTTGTCGGTCGCCAGCTCGAGGCCCACGAACACCTTCAGCTTCGTCGTCCGCTGCAGATCGAAGAGTTCGTCGCAGCCGTCCTGGGTGTTCGTCTCGGTGAAGGCGACGCCATCGAGGCCAAAGGACTCCGCACGCGAGAGCACGGCCTTGGGGTCGAGCGGGCAGTCACGAGACAGATAGGAGTGAACGTGGAGGTCGATCAGCATGTCGGGGTGGGCCCTTGTCTGGCTCGCGAGCCGCGTGGGATAAGCAGCGCATGTTCACTGGCGTCAAGGTGTTTTCGGCGACGAAGGCCAAAGAGCGCGAAGAGCTCAGTGAAAACATCAACCGGTGGATCAAGAGCAACGCCGATCTCGAGATCGTCGATCGAGTCGTCTGCCAGTCGAGCGACAACGAGTTTCACTGTTACTCGATGCTGCTCTTCTACAAGCCCAAGAGCTGAGCCCCCGCTCGGTCCCGCGCGCTCCGTTTCGGTCTCGTCGGTGCCGGTCTGCCGGGCAATGCGGTCGTGCACCCGGAAGATCCGAGTTTTTCCCGCACCACAGTTCAAAGCTCCGACGAGCCCACCGACTTTCGGCGCTTCGGCACCACCAGCCCGCGAGAGAGTCGCTTGAGCACCACGTCACGCTGCCGCTGCTTGTAGCGCTCGTGTGAGTTCTCTCCCTTTTCGTTCTCGAACGCCTGCCGCTCGTCGGCGATCTGAAACTCACAGGTCGCGAGGGTGATGCGACCACGGCGACTGCGATCGTCGTACTCGGGCGGAGGCAGGTATGCATCGAGCCGAATCGGAACGTCGGCCACGAAGTTCAAGATGCGGTACGTCGACCCCGAGAAGGCGTTGCCGCGCTTGGCCTCTTCACGCTCCTCGTAGTCGACGTCGAGGTGCAGCTGCTTGGCGTACTTCCGAAAGTTCGGGTACTGGCTCAGCAGCTCCTTGAAGCGCAGCAGCGTGTTCTCGGTTTGCGCCGGCACCATGAAGTTGAACGGAATGAGGCGCTGCGTGAGGAAGTAGAGCGTCGGGAGCACGTCGTCGCGCTCCTTCACGATGATGCGAAAGCGGGTGCGATCGTAAACGGCTGCTGCCGTCGACTCCTTCTTCGCGATGAGCTTGGTGATCACCGACTCTCGCGTCTTGATGGAGTCCGAGAACTCGACGATCGGCAGGCCTTTCAGCTTGGCCTCGTCGATCACCGCGACGACCCGCTCCGTCACCATCTGCGCGAGGCCGGCCTCCGACACGGCCGTCTTGAACAGCAGGTCGCGGGCTTCGATGTGCTGAATGACGTGCATCACCTTCAGCACGATGCAGGCGATCTTCCGGTACTTCTTGTCGATCTGTCCCGAGGCCAGCAGGAACAGGTCGTGAATCATGTTGGGGTTGGCGACCGCGTCGGCCACCTTGTAGTCGAACGTCTTGCGCAGGTACTCGACCGCGTCGGCCAGCACCTGACGAACCCAGGCTTCGTCGTGCTTCTGGGTGGGGTCGATCTGGGCGAGACGAAGAAACCGATCGACCTCGTCCCAGGTGGTGAAGTGGAGGCGACGCCACTCGATGACGGAACCACCTCGCAGCACGAGACGAATGCGCTCGAGCTCCTTCAGGCCCATCTCTTCGACACGCCGAACCGGAAGGTCGGGGAGCGTCGGCTGGTGTTTCAGCGCCACCCCTCGCAGTTAGCGGAAGGCACTGGGCCGCGAAAGTTCATTCGGCGTCGCCGTCATGGGAAGCGCACGCATGCACCGTTGCCGCCCTCGAAGGCGAAGCCCTGCGTGAGCATGGTCACCGAGTCGGGAGCGCAGAGGGCAATCTGAATCACCGCGTTCGCCCCGTCATTCGTCGCGCTGACCGACACGATCTGCTCGGGCAGCACCGCGGTGAGGGTCGTGTTCTCCCGATAGATGAAGAGCCGGGGTACGCCGCCGTCGTCGAAGCGCCGACGAAAGTCGTAGGCCTGGAGCTCAGCGACCCCTCGCCGCTGGGCCCCGAGGGGACAGCCGGCGTCGACGAGCTCGAACGATCGTGACTGAGCCGCAACGATGGCCGGGCCGAACGAGACCGCCGGGTTCCATCGCAGCGGTGCCGACTGCGACGAGAAGTTCGAGCAGCTCGGCCTCGGAATGTCGGCGCAGGTGCCAGTGAGCCCACAGAGGTGGCCCGCGCCGCACCCAGCCGGCTGCGGCTGGCCAGGGTTGCAGGCACCAGGTGCCTCGCACTCGCCCGAAGCCGAGTTGCAGAAGAGCGTGGAGCCACAGAGCCCTGGCAGGCAGCCCCCGTCGATCGCCGCGACGATGCCCGCGTCGTCGTCGGGGCCTGCGTCACGCGCGACGCAAAGCTGCTTGAGGCATTGCCCCGCGCCACAGGCCTCGCACACGCCTCCACGTTTGCCGCAGGCAGCAACCTCGGTGCCTGCCTGGCAGTCGTTGTTCTTGTCGCAGCAGCCGGCGCAGGTGTCGACCGAGCAGGGCTCGCGACACGAGACGTTGGCGACCGACAACCCGACCACGACCCCCACCACCAGCGCGACGCGCATCGACATGGGCAGGCACCAAAGCACACGCCCCGCCGGTCTGGGTGACCGAACGGGGCGCAGGCTTCCCTTCAGCTGGGGAGAAGGGTCTTAGTCCTTCTTCTCTTCACCTTCAGGGGCGGGAGCCGCCTCAGAGGCCTTCGCGGGCCGGTCGACGAGCTCGAGGATCGCCACGTCGGCGGCGTCGCCCTTGCGGAAGTGACCCTTGAGCAGACGCGTGTAACCGCCGTTGCGCTTGGCGTAGCGATCTTTGAGCTCGCTGAAGACCTTCTGGAGCACCGCACGGCTCTTCACGTGGCGCTGCGCGAGGCGAGCGTTGTGAACGCCACCCTTCTTGCCCAGCGTGATGATGCGCTCGGCGAGGCGGCGGGCCTCCTTCGCCTTCGGCAGGGTCGTCTCGATGCGCTCGTGCTCGAGGAGCGAGGTGACCATGTTGCGCAGCATCGCGATGCGGTGCGAGGTGGTGCGCTGCAGCTTTCGGTATCCGACTCGGTGTTCCATGACGTCCTTCGATTGCCTGGCTCAACCGGCGCCGGGCGGTGAACCTCTTCGGCCGTGTGAGGTACCGGGAGGAGATAATCGCGAGTGGTGATCTCGCGGTTTTGAGGAGCCACTTTCGCGGCTCCGTGAATACCAGCTGGCGACGACCGCGAGCTGGGGTGCGCTCCGGTTTCCCGGAGCGGCGAACGACTTACATGCGCGGGCCGGTCGAGGGCGCCGGCATCGTCTTCGGAGGCCAGTTCTCGAGCTTCATGCCGAGCGAGAGGCCCATCTCGGCGAGAATCTCTTTGATCTCCTTCAGCGACTTGCGGCCGAAGTTCTTCGTCTTGAGCATCTCGGCCTCGGTCTTCTGCACGAGGTCGCCGATGGTGCGAATGTTGGCCTGCTGCAGGCAGTTGGCCGAACGCACCGACAGCTCGAGCTCGTCGACGGAGCGGAAGAGGTTCTCGTTCAGCTTCGCCTCTTCACGCGGCGTCTCGACCGCCACGGGCTCTTCGGTCTCTTCGAAGTTGATGAAGACCGACAGCTGCTCCTTGAGGATCTTCGAGGCGTACGCCACCGCGTCCTGCGGGGTGACCGAGCCGTCAGTCCACACTTCGAGGGCAAGCTTGTCGTAGTCGGTCTGCTGCCCGACGCGCGCGTTGGTGACCTGGTAGTTCACCTTCACGATCGGCGAGAAGAGCGAGTCGATCGCGATGCTGCCGATCGGCGAGCCGGCGACCTTGTTGTTCTGCGCCGAGACGTAGCCACGGCCGCGACGGGTGGTCATCTCGATGCGAATCTTGCCGCCCTCGGCGAGGGTGCAGACGTGGTGACCGGGGTTGAGGATCTCGACCTGGTCGTCCGCGATGATGTCACCGGCCTTCACTTCCTTCGGGCCCTCCGCCTCGATGCGGATCGTCTTGGGCTCGTTGGTGTGCATGCGCAGACGCACTTCCTTGAGGTTCAGGACGATGTCCGTCACGTCCTCGCTCACCTCAGGAACCGCGGCGAACTCGTGCTCGACCATGCCGCCGTTGCCCTCGATCTTCACGGTGGTGATGGCGGCGCCCTGGAGCGACGACAGCAGCACGCGGCGAATCGAGTTGCCCAGCGTCGTGCCGAAGCCGCGCTCGAGGGGCTCGGCGACGAACTTGCCGTACGTGCCAGTGAGGGTCTCCGCGTCGACATCGAGGCGACGGGGCTTGATGAGGTCACGCCAGTTCTTCGCGATCAGGGCCGGCTCTGCCATGGGACTGCTCCTTGTGAACGAAGAAGGCCACCCACGTACCCGCGATGGCGGGAGGACCTCTTCGGTGAAGCCCGCGCGATGAAGCACGGGGTGAAAGCTGAAAAAAGCGAAACGGCTGGGCGGTACCCGAAGGCAGCCGCACCAGCCGAAGAACGCCGAATTACTTCGAGTACAATTCGACGATCAGCTGCTCCTGGATCGGCATGGTGAGATCCTCGCGGTTCGGCGGGGTCTTCACGGTGCCCTTGAGCGCCTTCTTGTCGACGTCGAGCCACTGGGGAATGCCGCGGCGGTCGACGGTCTCGATGGCCTCCTGAATGCGGAGGATCTTCTTCGACTTCTCGTGAACCTCGACGACCGAGCCCGGCTTCGCGTTGAAGGCCGGCATGTTCACGCGCTTGCCATTCACGGTGAAGTGACCGTGGCGAACGAGCTGGCGAGCCTCGGCGCGGGTGTCAGCGAAGCCCATGCGGAAGACGACGTTGTCGAGGCGCAGCTCGAGCAGCTGAAGGAGCATTTCGCCCGTCTTGCCCTTCGACGAGGCAGCGCGCGCGAAGTAGCCGCGGAACTGGCTCTCGAGCAGGCCGTACATGCGCTTGACCTTCTGCTTCTCGCGCAGCTGCACGCCGTAGTTCGAGAACTTCACGCGACCCTGGCCGTGCTGGCCAGGCGGGTACGGGCGGCGCTCGATGGCGCACTTGTCCGTGTAGCAACGGTCGCCCTTGAGGTACATCTTGAGGTTTTCGCGTCGGCAGATGCGGCAGACGCTGGCGGTATAACGAGCCATGGAAGTGGGTGTCCTTGAGGAGAAGAGAGTGAAGGGTCAGACGCGGCGGCGCTTGGCCTGACGGCAACCGTTGTGCGGAATCGGCGTCACGTCGCGGATGAGGGAGATCTTGAGGCCGGCGGCAGCAATCGCGCGCAGCGCCGACTCACGGCCCGCTCCGGGGCCCTTCACGAGCACCTGAACGTTCTTGAGGCCGTGCTC
This sequence comes from Archangiaceae bacterium, assembly GCA_016879935.1. Lineage (GTDB taxonomy): Bacteria > Myxococcota > Myxococcia > Myxococcales > Myxococcaceae > Xiheimicrobium. The sequence continues at coordinate 10,951 of JAACJQ010000061.1, forward strand.
CATCGCCTTCGCGGCGGCGTCGCCGGCAGCGACCTGTGCGGCAAACGGGGTCGACTTGCGCGAGCCCTTGAAGCCACGAGCGCCTGCGGTCGACCACGAGATCACGTTCCCCGAGACGTCGGTGATGGTGATCATGGTGTTGTTGAAGGTCGACTGAATGTGAACGATCCCGTTGAGGATGTTCTTCTTGCCCTTCTTCGCCTTCGCCGACTTCTTGGCGTCGCCTTCTGCTGCGGGCGCAGCAGGAGCAGCGGCCGCCGGTGCTACTGGAGTCTCTTCAGCCATGGTGGTTCTTGCCTTGAGGTGATCAGCCGCGCGTCGAATCGAGCCCGCGCAGCCAGGGGTGAATTACTTCGCCGGAGCCGGAGCCGCGGGCTTGACGCGCTGAACGCCACGCTTCGGGCCCTTGCGGGTGCGCGCGTTGGTGTGGGTGCGCTGGCCGCGAACGGGCAGGCCCTTGCGGTGACGGAGGCCGCGGTAGCAGCCGAGGTCCATCAGGCGCTTGATGTTCATCGTGATCTCGCGACGCAGGTCGCCTTCGACCTTGTAGTCAGCCTCGATCACTTCACGAATCTTGCGGGCCTGATCATCGGTCAGGTCCTTCGTGCGGGTGGCCATGTCGATGCCAGCCTTCGTCACGATGTCGGCCGCCGACTTCTTGCCGATGCCGTAGATGTACTGAAGCGAGATGACGACGCGCTTCGCCACTGGGAGGTCAACGCCTGCGATACGAGCCATGGTGGTTCTTGTTCCTTCGGGAGGTGATCAGCTGAAAACGACTCAGCCCTGACGCTGCTTGTGGCGGGGGTTGGCCGGGCAGATGATGCGAATGACGCCGGCGCGGCGAACCACCTTGCACTTGTCGCAAATCTTCTTCACTGACGGACGGACCTTCATGACAACCCTCGTGACTGCGTGAAAAGTGTGATCACTTCGCGCGGTAGGTGATGCGACCGCGGGTCAAATCGTACGGAGAGAGCTCGACCTTCACCTTGTCGCCCGGAAGGATTCGGATGAAGTGCATACGCATCTTCCCCGAGATGTGCGCGAGCACCTCGTGACCGTTCTCGAGCTGCACCTTGAACATGGCGTTCGGGAGCGGCTCCTTCACGGTTCCTTCCACTTCGATTGAGTCTTCCTTCGCCAAACGCCGCAACCTCTCTTCAAGGAGAACCACTCACTCCTGTGGGAGGGCGGCCCCTACTACCTTTGGTCACCACATGCAAGCGGGGTTGCGTGCACAGGGCCAACGGACTCAGTCCTTGCTGCTCTGCCGGGCGATGTCTCAGTGCCCGATCGACTTCTTGATGCTCGCGTAGATCTCCTCGAGGGAGCCCACGCCATTGATCGTCCGGAGCAGACCTCGCTCCTGGTAGTACGCCTTGAGCGGCGCCGTGAGTTTGCGGAACTCGTCGAGCCGCTTCTGCACGGTGGCTGGCGAGTCGTCGGCGCGGCCGCGACCCTTCATTCGCTCGTGAATCACGTCGTCCGGCACCTCGAGCGAAACGACGTGCTCGATGCGCTTGCCCATCTTCTGGAGCACGACCTCGAGCGACTGCGCCTGAGGAATCGTGCGCGGAAAACCGTCGAGCAGGAAACCCTTGGTGCAGTCCTTCTCTTTGATGCGCTCCTCGACGATGCCGATGACGAGTTCGTCGGGCACCAGCTTGCCTGCCGCCATCAGCGGGCCAGCCTGCTTGCCCAGCGTGGTGCCGTTGGCGACCGCGGCGCGGAGGATGTCTCCGGTCGAGATCTGAGGAATGCCGAAGTCAGAGACGATGCGCTGGGCTTGCGTGCCCTTCCCTGCTCCCGGCGGTCCGAAGAAGACGAGGTGCATGGTCCTTCCCCCGATCAGGCAGCGTCACCGACCCGCACGCGGCCGCGAATGCGCGGACCACGCGGACCAGCGAAGCCTTCGTAGTTACGACTGATGAGGTGCTGCTCGATCTGCTGAACGGTGTCGAGCGCGACGCCGACAACAATGAGCAGGCCAGTGCCACCGAACGCGAACGGAACCTTGAGCTCCTGCGCGAAAACGGTGGGGATGACGCAGATGAAAGAGAGGTACAGCGCACCGCCAAAGGTGAGGCGGTTGAGCACGCGCTCGATGAACTCGGCGGTCTGACGGCCCGGGCGAATGCCAGGAATGTAGCCGCCCTGCTTCTTGATGTTGTCCGCCACGTCGTCCGCGCGGAACGTGAGCGAGGTGTAGAAGTAGGCGAAGAAGATGATGAGGAGCACGAACAGCCCGTTGTAGACCCACGAGCTGTTCTGCAGCGCGCGCTGCACGTTCCCGAGCGCCGGAATCCAGTTCGAGGCAGTCGCGGGGAACGAGAGGAGCGCGCCGGCGAAGATGGGCGGAATGACGCCCGACGCGTTCACCTTGAGGGGGAAGTACGTCGCCTGCCCGGCGAACATCTGCCGTCCCTGCATGCGCTTGGCGTACTGAACGGGAATTCGACGCATGCCTCGTTCGATGAAGACGACAGCGCCGATGATGAGCACCATCACTGCGAGCAGTGCCAGCACGGCGGCGGGGTTGAGCGCGTCCTGGCCGTACTTCTCGGCGTCCATCTGCTGCCAGAGGCGCTGGGCGGCAGGAGGAATTCCCGCGACGATGCCGCCGAAGATGATGAGCGAGATGCCGTTGCCGATGCCGTTCTCGGTGATGCGCTCGCCCAGCCACATGATGAAGGCGGTGCCAGCCGTGAGGGTCACGACCGTCATGAACGTGAACCAGATCGGGTCGACGCTGTCGGGGACCACGACCTGATCGAAGGCCTGGTTGTTCTGCCCGCCGCTACGGCCGAGCGAGTAGATGAAGCGCGCGATGCTGATGCCCTGAACGATCGACAGGAGGATCGTGCCGTAGCGCGTGTACTGGTTGATCTTCTGCCGACCGGCCGCGCCTTCCTTCTGGAGCCGCTCGAGCGAGGGCACGACGACCGCGAGCAGCTGCATGATGATGCTCGACGACACGTACGGCATGATGCCGAGGCCGAAGATGCTCATCTGATCGAGCGCGCCGCCCGAGAAGAGGTTGAAGAGGTTGAGCAGGCCGCCCTCTTTGCGCTGCCGATCCATGAACGCGTTCATCACCACGCGGTCGATACCGGGCGTGTTGATGAAGATGCCCAGGCGGTACACCGCGAGGAGAACGATCGTGTACGTGAGCCGGGTCCTCAGCTCAGCGACGCGGAAGATGTTGGAGATGGCATTCAAAGCCACGGTGCAGTCCCTCGATGCCTTAGAAAATCGGTGACGGCGACTTCAGAAACCAAACGCCCCACGGGCCTTTAGGCGGTCCGAGGGGCGCGGTTCAACACCTGTTTGAACAGGTCGGCACGGCCAGATCAGGCCTTCACGCCTTTGCCGGCGTGCGCCTTCGCGGCGGCCTCAGGCTTGTGCACCATGAGCGCGAGCTCTTCGACAGAGCCTCCCGCCTTGGTGATCGCGTCCTTCGCGGTGCCCGAGAACTTGTGAGCCTTGACGGTGAGCTTCTTCTTCAGCTCGCCCTTCCCCAGCACCTTGATGCCGTCGAAGCGGCCCTTGATGATGCCGGCCTTCTTGAGCGCAGCCTGGTCGACCGAGGCGCCGTCTGCGAACTGCTGCAGATCGCCCAGGTTGACGATGGCCCACGCGAGCCGGTTCGGCGGGTTGAAGCCGAACTTCGGCAAGCGGCGCTGAAGGGGGCTCTGGCCACCTTCGAAGCCTTCGAAGCGCATGTTACCGGTGCGGGCCTTCTGGCCCTTGCCACCGCGGCCGGCCGTCTTGCCGAGACCGGAGCCCTGGCCGCGACCCACGCGCTTCTTGCGGTGGGTGGAGCGGTGCGGGGCCTTGAGCGTATGCAGCGTGGTCATGATGTCCTCACTTGGCCTTTGCGCGAGCAGCGTCACGCACGCGAACGGCGCGGGGCTTCTGACGCGCGCGCACCTTGGGCTCGTCCTTCACGACCTCGTGACTCACGAGGTGACGAACCTTGTTGATCATCCCGCGGATGGCGGGGGTGTCTTTCAGGAGCTTCTCCGAGCCGAACTTCTTGAGCCCCAGGCCGACGATGGTCGCGACCTGACGTTCAGAAGCGCCCGAGTGGCTCTTCACCAGCTTGACCTTGATTCCCATGTCAGGCCTGCGCCTTCTTCCCGAAGTGAATTTCCTTACCGCGCAGGCGGGACACCTGCTCGGGGGAGCGGAGCTGCTTGAGCCCATCGACGACGGCCTTGAGGACGTTGTGCGGGTTGCGGCTGCCCTGCGACTTCGTGAGGATGTTGCGAATGCCAGCGGCCTCGAGCACGGCTCGAACGGCGCCACCGGCGATGACGCCAGTGCCTTCGCTCGCGGGGCGCAGGAAGACGCGACCAGCCCCGAAGTGACCGAGCGCCTCGTGAGGAATGGTGCTGCCCATGAGCGGAACGCGGAAGAGGTTCTTCTTCGCGTTCTCGCCGCCCTTGCGGATCGCCTCGGGCACTTCGTTCGCCTTGCCCAGGCCGACGCCGACGTGGCCGTTGCCATCACCGACGACGACGAGCGCGGCGAAGCTGAAGCGACGACCGCCCTTCACGACCTTGGCGACGCGGTTGATACTGACGACCCTGTCGTTGAGATCGAGGTCGTTCGGATTGATCGGAGTGTTGCTCATTGAATGATGTCCTCGCTCAGAACTGCAGGCCAGCTTCGCGCGCGCCGTCAGCCAGCGATGCGATGCGTCCGTGGTAGGGGAAGCCGTTGCGGTCGAAGACGACCTTCTCGATCTTCGCGGCCTTGCAGCGCTCGGCGACCAACGCTCCAACCTTCTTGGCGGTGGCCTTCTTGTCGTCTTCGCCCAACTTGCCCTTGAGCTCCTTCGAGAGCGACGAAGCCTCGGCCAGCGTGCGGCCGGTGGAGTCGTCGATCACCTGGGCGATGATGTGCTTGAGCGACTTGTAGACGGTGAGGCGCGGCCGCTCGGTGGTCCCGTTGACCTTCTTGCGGATGCGCTCTTTGCGATTCAGACGCGGCGTGTTCTTGCTCATGTGTGGTTCCTTTCCTTCCGCTGACGATCAGGACGTCCGCCAGCGGATGAGGGACTGGCTTACGCCGTACCCGTCTTGCCTTCCTTGCGACGCACCGTCTCGTCGTGAAGCTTGATGCCCTTGCCCTTGTACGGCTCAGGGGGGCGCAGGTTGCGAATGCGAACCGCCGTCTCACCGAGCAGCTGGCGGTCAGCCGCGCGCAGGGTGACATCGATGGTCGGCAGCTGATCTTCCGTGCGCGGCGTCTTCGCGACTTCAGCCGTGACGCCCTCGGGGAGGTCGAACACGACGGGGTGCGAGTACCCAAGCGCCAGGTGGAGCTGCTTGCCCTTGACCTCGGCCTTGTAGCCCACCCCGCGAATCGCGAGCACGCGCTCCCAGCCCGTCGAGACGCCCTTCATGGCGTTCGCGAGAATGGCGCGGGTGAGGCCGTGCAGCGCGCGGTGCTTGCGGCTGTCGGAGGGACGGGTGACGTGCACTTCGCCGTCCTTCACGTCGACCTTCACGTCCGGGTGGAGAACGACCGACAGCTTGCCCTTCGGCCCGTCGAGGTTCACCTTGCCGCCAGCGACGGCGACCTTGGTCTTGTCTGCGACCTTGATCGACAACTTTCCAATTCGGCTCATGGTCGAGTCCTCAGTACACCGTGCAGATGAGCTCGCCGCCCACGTTCTGCTTGCGGGCTTCGGTGTCGCTCATCACGCCACGGGAAGTGGAGAGAATGGAGATGCCAGTGCCGCCGCGAACCTTGGGCAGCTTGCCGACGCTGACGTAGCGACGGAGGCCGGGCTTCGAGACGCGCTTGATGCCGGTGATGACCGACTCGCGGTTCGGGCCATACTTCAGCATCACGGTGACTTCGTTCTGAGGCTTCTTCTCGTGGACGACGAAGTCAGCCACGAAGCCCTCTTCCTTGAGGACCTTGATGACCTCGACCTTCAGGTTCGACGAAGGGAGCGTCATCTTGTCGTGCCGCGCGAGCGTTGCGTTGCGCAGCCGGGTGACGAGGTCACCCACGGGATCATTGACCGCCATGATTCACATCTTCCTGCAGACCGGGTGTCCCCCGGTCACGGAGCCTCGGGCGCCTTCCGGGACCATCCCGGTGGTTCGTCAGAGACAGGCACTTCAGTGAAACAACCGCTCCCCTGCTTCGAGGAGCGGGCGAGCGGCCCTATCAGGCCTTGAACGGAACGCCAATGGCCTTCAGCAGGGCCAGGGCGCGCTCGTCGTTTCCAGCCGAGGTCACGATGCTGACGTTCAGACCCTTCACCTTCTCGATCTGGTCGTAGTTGATCTCGGGGAAGATGATCTGCTCGCGGAGGCCGAGCGTGTAGTTGCCGCGGCCGTCGAACGCCTTGGGCGAGATGCCCTTGAAGTCACGCACGCGCGGGAGCGCGACGTTGATGAGGCGGTCGAGGAACTCGAACATGCGGTCGCCGCGCAGGGTGACCATGGCACCGATGGCCTGGCCTTCACGCAGCTTGAAGTTTGCGATGGCCTTGCGCGAGCGGGTGACGACCGGCTTCTGGCCCGTGATGGCGCCGAGCTGATCGACGGCCGACTCGAGGATCTTGTTGTTCACGAGCGCTTCGCCAAGGCCCATGTTGACGACGACCTTGTTGATGCGCGGAACTTCCATCGGGTTCCGGCAGTTCAGCTCCTTCATCAGCTGGGGCACCACTTCCTTGCGGTAGCGGAGCTTCAACCGGGCAGGCTGAACCTGCAGGCCCTCTTCGATGTTGGCCGCAAAGCCGGCCTTCTTGACGTCTTCCTTCTTCCGCTTGCTGGCCTTCTCCTTCTTGGGAGCGGCAGGCGCGTCGGGCTTCTTGTCGTCTTCAGCCATCGTGGTGCTTCCTCTTCAGGGCGGCTTGTTCTCCAGGTCCGCGGTCTTTCACCGCGCTCCGGAGGCCGGGGTTGTTGGGACTACGACTTCGCTCCGACTCACTCGATGGTGGCGTCGCAGGTCTTGCAGAAACGCTTCTTCTTGCCGTCGACGGCGCGAACGCCAGCACGGGTCGCCTTGTCGCACTTCGGGCAGACCAGGGCGACGTTCGACAGCGCGATGGAGCCCGGCTTCTCGAGAATGCCACCGTCCGGGTTCGCGCGATCGCGGCCCTTCTTCGTGTGGCGCTTCACGACGCGAAGACCCTCGACGCGCACGCGCTCTGCTTCGCGGTCGATCGAGATGATCTTGCCGCGATTGACGCTGGCCGAGCGCTCGGCGCCCGACATCACTTGAACCGTGTCACCGACTTTGAGCTTCTGCATGACTCAGAGCACCTCAGGCGCGAGGGAGATGATCTTCATGAACTTCTTGGCTCGCAGCTCACGCGCGACGGGCCCGAAGATGCGGGTACCGATCGGCTCGAGCTCCTTGTTGATGAGCACCGCCGAGTTCACGTCGAACTTGATGTACGAACCATCGGCGCGACGGATCTCCTTGGCAGTGCGGACGATGACGGCCTTCGCCACGTCGCCCTTCTTCACCTTGGAACCCGGAATCGCCTCGCGGATCGACACCGTGACGACGTCGCCGATCGACCCGTAGAACCGCTTCGAGCCTCCGGCGATGTTGATGAGGAACACTTTCTTGGCGCCCGAGTTGTCGGCGACCTCGAACTGACTGGTCATCTGCAGCATGATCGTTCTCCTTCACGGCTCCTCGAACGAGGAGCGACGTGTCTCAGGCCTGGCCAGCCTTCTCGAGCACCTTCACGACGCGCCACCGCTTGTCCTTCGAGAACGGGCGCGTCTCGGCGATGAGGACCTTGTCGCCCTCGTTCACCGTGATCTTCTTGGGGTAGTCGTGATCTTCGGCGTGCGCCTTGTACTTCACGCGCAGCGTCTGGATCTTTCCGTACTGCGCGTGAGCCGCGCGGCGACGGACCGTGACGACCACGGTCTTCTGCATCTTGTTCGACGTGACGACGCCGATACGGGTCTTGGGGCGGCCTCGGGAAGCGTCAGCAGCCTGGGTGGTGGTGGTCTCAGCCATGGTGGTTCCCTTACTTCTTCGCCGAAGCGGCCTTCTGCTTCTGGGTGATGACGGTCAGCACGCGCGCGAGATCGCGCTTGTGGCCCGTACGCTCCGACGGGTTGTCGAGAGCGCCCGTGCGCAGCTTGAGCTGGTCCTGAAACAGCGTCGCCTTGAGCTCCACGGCGCGGCGGTTCAGATCGTCGAGAGACAGTTCTTTGAGTTCCTTGGCGGTGGTGGCCATGGCGGTTCCTTTACAGGCTCTGCTCGGAGCGGTGGATGATGCGCGTCATCACGGGCAGCTTGGCAGCGGCCAGATTGAACGCGTCGACGGCGAGCTGCTTCTCCATGCCGTCCATCTCGTAGAGGACGCGGCCCGGCTTCACGACGGCCACGTAGTACTCGACGCCGCCCTTTCCGGTACCCTGGCGGGTCTCGGCCGGCTTCTTCGTGATGGGCTTGTCGGGGAAGATCCGGATCCAGATCTTGCCGCCGCGCTTGATCTTGCGGCTCATCGCGATACGCGCGGCCTCGATCTGGCGCGAGGTGATCCACCCCGGCTGGAGCGTCATCAGGCCGAACTCGCCGAACGCGAGGGTGGAGCCGCGGTACGCGCGGCCGGGCATACGGCCCTTTTGCATCTTGCGGTGCTTGGTGCGTGCAGGCTGAAGCATGACGTCCTCGTGTCCTTACCTGTTACCGGTTCGCGTTGGCGTTGTTGTTCTCGCCGCGCGGGCCACCCCTGGTGGGCAGCACTTCGCCGCGGCAGACCCACACCTTGCACCCGATGGTGCCGTAGGTGGTGCGGCCGATGGCGTAGCCGTAGTCGATGTCGGCGCGGAGCGTGTGCAGAGGCACCCGACCCTCGCGGTACCACTCGTAGCGCGCCATTTCAGCGCCGCCGAGGCGGCCCGAGCACGCGACACGAATGCCCTTGGCGCCGAACTTCATGGCGGTCTGAATGGCCTTCTTCATCGCGCGGCGGAAGGCGATGCGGCGCTCGAGCTGGGTGGCGATGTTCTCGGCCACGAGCTGCGCGTCGATCTCGGCCTTGCGGACCTCGACGATGTTGAGGAACACCTCGTTCTTCGTGAACTGCTGGAGTTCCTTCTTGACGGTCTCGATGCCCGCGCCGCGCTTGCCGATCACGATGCCGGGACGCGCGGTGTGCACGTTGACCTTCACCTTGTTCGCCGCGCGCTCGATCTCGACCTTCGAGACGCCCGCGTGGTTGAGCGACTTCTTGACGTGCGCGCGGATCTTGATGTCCTCGTGCAGCCACTGGGCGTAGTTGCGCTCCTCGAACCACTTCGAGTCCCAGGTGCGAATGACGCCGAGCCGGAATCCTACTGGATGAACTTTCTGTCCCACGTTCAGAGTCTCCTTGCTCGGGTTACTTCTTCGCCTTCTTGACTGCCTCGTCGCTCAGCACGACGTGCAGGTGGCTCGACTTCTTGTTCACGCGGGTCGCACGACCCATGGCGCGCGGCAGGTACCGGCGCTGGGTGGGGCCCTGATCGACGTGGATCGACTTGACGTAGAGCTTGTCGATGTCGACAGCGCCCTTCGACTTGTCGGTGGCGTTGGCCATCGCGCTCTCGATGAGCTTCTTGATCGGCCCAGCCGCGGCGCGCTTCGTCCACGCCAGGGTGTGAATGGCCGACTCGACAGGCATGCCTCGCACGAGCGCCGCAACGACCGAGATCTTGCGGGGAGCCATGCGGAAGAAACGGAGATGAGCAGTCGCTTCCATGGTGGTTAGCCCTTCTTGCCCGGCGCGGGGGCAACCTTCTTCTCAGCCGAGTGGCCCGAGAAGGTGCGCGTGGGGGCGAACTCGCCCAGCTTGTGGCCGACCATGTTCTCGGTCACGTACACGGGAATGAACTTGCGCCCGTTGTGAACGGCGAACGTGTGACCGACCATGTCGGGAACGATCGTCGAGCGGCGCGACCAGGTCTTGATGACCGTCTTCTTGTTGGCCTTGTTCATCGTATCGACCTTCTTCTGAAGGCTGATGTCGATGAAAGGGCCCTTCCAGGTTGAACGAGCCATGACTCAGTGCTCCTTACGTGCTCCGAACGCCCTGACGGCGCCCGGTGACGATGAACTTGTCGGTGCGCTTGATGACGCGCGTGGTGAGACCCTTCGTCTTCTTGCCCCAGGGCGAGACCGGGTGGGGGTTACCCTGACCGGACTTGCCTTCACCACCACCGTGCGGGTGGTCGACGGGGTTCATCGCGAGACCGCGAACGGTCGGGCGAATGCCGAGCCAACGGCTCTTACCGGCCTTGCCGATGCGGATGATTTCGTGGTCGATGTTGCCCAGCTGCCCGATGACCGCGCGGCAGTTGATCAGCACCTTGCGAACGGCGCCCGAAGGCATGCGGACCTGCGCGTAGTCGCCTTCCTTCGCCATCAGCTGACCCCAGGAACCAGCCGACCGGATCATCTGGGCGCCGCGGCCAGGCTTCAGCTCGACGTTGTGAATGACGGTACCGACGGGGATGTTCTGGAGCGGCAGGTTGTTGCCCGGGCGGATGTCGACGTTGGCGCCCGAGTGAAGGGTGTCGCCCACGTTGAGGCCGGTCGGCGCGAGAATGTAGCGCTTCTCGCCATCGGCGTAGTGCAGGAGCGCGATGTTCGCCGTGCGGTTCGGGTCGTACTCGATCGAGAAGACCTTGGCCGGCACGCCGTCCTTGTCGCGACGAACGAAGTCGATCACGCGGTAGCGGCGCTTGTGACCGCCACCCTGGTGACGGCGGGTGATGTGACCATCACCGTTGCGGCCGCCCGAGCGCTTCATCGACTCGGTGAGGCTCTTCTCGGGACGGTTGCGGGTGATCTCCGCGAAGTCCGAGACGGTCGTGAGTCGGCGCGCGGCCGACGTCGGCTTGAATTTCTTGATACCCATTAGACCGCCCCTCCCTCGAAGAGCTCGATCTTGTCGCCCTCTTTCAGGGTGACGAAGGCCTTCTTGAAGTTGGAGCGCTGGCCCATCGACATGCCAACGCGCTTGATCTTGCCGCGCATGATCAGCGTGCGCACGCCCGTGACCGTGACCTTGAACTGCGAGGTCACCGCGTTCGCGATGTCGTGCTTCGTCGCCTTCTTGTCGACGACGAACGAGTACTGGCGGAGCTTCTCGCGAGCCAGGTCGAGCTTCTCGGTGATGATCGGGCCCTTGATGACGTCATTCGCTTTCATGGTCAGGCCTCCGCCTTGCCACGGGCGCGGCTGAGCGCCTCGTTGATGGCCTTGGCAGCCGCGACGGTCAGCACCAGCGTCTTGCGACGGAGCACCGACTCGACGTTGACGCCCTCGGGGGCGATGACGTCGAACTTCTCGAGGTTGCGAACGGCACGGTGGAGCTTCGTGTTGGCCTTCGCCTCGACCACGAGCGCGTTCTCGAGCTTGAGGCCCTTGACGAGCTTCTCGGCGGCGGCCTTCGACTTCCCGTCAGACGGGAACTCGTTGACGATCACGAGAGCCTTCTCGCCAGCGCGCAGGCTGATCGCCGAAGCGATCGCGTTGCGGCGCACGGTGCGAGGCGGACGGTAGGAATAGTCACGAGCCTTGGGGCCCATGGCCTTGCCACCGCCGACCCAGTGCGAGGCGCGGGTCGAACCCTGACGCGCACGGCCGGTGCCCTTCTGCTTCCAGGGCTTCTTGCCACCACCCGACACGAGCGAGCTGTTCTTCACGCCCAGCGTGCCGCGGCGGCGGTTGATCTGCTGCATCTTGGCCGCCTCGTACAGCAGGTGGCCATTAGGCGTAGCAGCGAAGATCTCGTCGGAGAGTTCAATCTCCGAGACCTTCTTCATCGACAAATCGACGACGTCGAACTTGGCCATGGCGTCCCTCAGCTCTTGATCTCGACGTCGACACCGGCCGACAGATCGAGCTTCATGAGTGCGTCGAGCGTTTGCTGCGTCGGCTCGAGGATATCGAGGAGCCGCTTGTGGGTGCGGATCTCGAACTGCTCGCGGCTCTTCTTGTCCACGTGCGGTGAACGAAGAACCGTGAAGCGGTTGATTCGGGTGGGAAGTGGGATCGGGCCCGACACTCTCGCGCCGGTCCGACGAGCCGTCTCGACGATCTCCGTGGCACTCTGGTCCAGGAGCTTCGAGTCGTACGCCTTCAGTCGAATGCGAATTTTCTGTGTTGCCATTCTCGGTCAACCCCGTTTCGCGACTACCTAACCAACGTTGACGGATAAGACCGTCCCAGGGAGAAAACCGAGGGCTGTCACAGAGCCGTGCAACGAAGGGGCGCCGCGTATACCCGGGCGCACATCACAGTGTCAAGCACCTGAATGCAGATGTTCGCGAAAAAGTTCGTTCGCGAATTGAGCGAGTGCTTTCAAGCGGTTCTGTGGCTTTGGTCTCGCCCTCTGGAGGGAATCACATGCCTGACGTCATCGAGGAGTCGAAGTCGAACCGCGCCAGCTGCCGCACCTGCCGAGAGAAGATCGACAAAGGTGTGCTGCGCTTCGGTGAAGAGACCATCAACACGTTCAGCTCCGACGGCGGCACCAGCTACTTCTGGCATCACCTCGCCTGCGCCGCCGGCAAGGTGCCCGCGAAGGTGAAGACGGCGATGGCCAGCTACGTGGGCGCGATTCCCGAGCGCGAGAAGATCGAAGCGATTCTCGCAGCGCCGCCGAAGGCGAGCGGCAAGTCGGGCGGGCCGAAGGCGGCGTACCCATATGCGGAGCGCGCGTCGACGGGTCGCTCGAAGTGTCTGCAGTGCGACGAGGCCATCGAGAAGGGCACGATGCGGGTGGCTGTCGAGCGGGAAGTCGACACGGGAACGTTCACGTCCACCGGGCCTGGCTATCTGCACCCGCGCTGCGCGGCGGAGTACACTGGCGACGAGGGGCTGCTCGAGAAGATCAAGGCGAACGTCTCGCTCCCGGAAGAAGACATCGCGGCCCTCGGCGCGGAGCTCTGACGGCACGGCCTCGCGGGCGCGACCAGGCTGATACGCGCGTGATTCTCTACGACCGTCGACTGGAACATCGCGAGCGTGGACGATGAATGCAACGTGCGCTCGATGACGCGGTTTTCGTGGTGCCTCGACGCTGAAGGGCTGGCCGCGAGCCAGTAGACGCGGGCACCTCGGGTGAGGTCACGCCGGCTCGGGCAGTCGTTCGTCCGCGCGGCGAAGCGACAGCGCCCACACTGCAGAGCCGAGCAGCACCACACTCGCGGCGAGAACGGGCATCGACGGCAACACGTCGACGGCCGCAAGCGCTCCGAACAACACGACCGTGGCGACGAGACGACCAACCTCGAGGGGAACGGCCCAGCGCTTCGACTCGAGCATTGCGCTCCATGCGGTGGCCGCAGCCCAGAGCAGCACGGCGAGGACGATCTTCAGCGCCCATGAGAGCGGCGACTTCTCGCTGCTCACCAGCACCATCAGCGCGAAGCCGAGCATCACCTGCGCGACGAGGTACGGCTTGCTGCCGGCGAGCGGGGTCGATTGGAACTTGATCTCCCTCCCCTCCTTCGTGCGCCACGCGCCCTTCTTGCGCTCGGGCACTCCCGCCGGCCGCCAGCCCGTCGGCATGAACCAGATACGCAGCTTGTCGAAGAAGCTCGGCGCGTCCCACGCGTCGCGAATGACTTCGCGCCACACCTGAAAGTTGATGAACGTCGGATCCCACGTGTTGGGCGGGCTCGTCACGCCGTACGAGCACTCCTCGGTCTCGGGCTCGAAGCTGCCGAAGAGCTTGTCCCAGAGGATCAGGAAGCCGCCGTAGTTCTTGTCTAGGTAGCGATCGTTGCGCGCGTGGTGCACGCGGTGATGACTGGGCGTGTTCATCCACGACTCGATCCACACCGGCAGCTTCGGCACGACCCGGGTGTGCGGAATGAGCTGGAGCACGAGGTGGAAGGCGACCATGCCGATCACCCACTGCGCGTCGAAGCCGATGAAGGCGAGCGGCCAGTAGAAGAAGAACGAGAAGAAGCGCTGGGTGACCGAGGCGCGCAGAGCGACGGCGTAGTTGAGCTCCTCGGTCGAGTGATGCGGCATGTGCGCGGCCCAGCCGATGTTCGTGCGGTGCCCGAAGCGGTGGAACCAGTAGAAGAGGAAGTCGACGCCGAGGAAGAGCGCGAGCCCTGTCCAGACCGAGGCTTCAATCTTGAACAGCCCATGCGCCGAGAGCCAGCCGAGCACCGGGTACCAGATGACGGCGACGAGCACGTTCACGCACTGGTTGATGATGGCGGTGCCCAGGCTCGCGACCGAGTCCTGGAACTCGTAGTAGCCGTTCTTGCGCTTGAGGCAGAAGCCGACCTCGAGCGCGATGAGCACGAGCACGAACGGCGTGGCGATGGCGTAGACGTTGATCGGCATGTGCGTGTTCGTACGCGGCAGCCGAGGTCGGCGCGTTAACCCGGGTTAAGAAGTGAACGTGCTCTCGGACTCGGAGGCGACGGCGATTCGCAAGCGGCTGAACGCGATCGCGCCACTCTCGGCGAAGACGTGGGCGGCGATCGTCGCGATGGGCTCGAGGGAGTCACTCGCGAAGGGCCAGTTCTTCAGTCAGCCGGGCGATGCGGCCGATCGGTTCGGCATCGTGCTGTCGGGCCTCTTGCGCCACTACTACTCGGACTCGCGCGGGCGTGAATCGGTGAAGGCCTTTCGCGGGCCCCTCGAGCTCAGCGGCCCGTACGCCGAGATCATTCAGCGAAAGCCGTCGCGGACTTCGATCGAGGCGCTCACGCCGGTGGAGCTTCTCGTCTTTCGCGTCGCCGAGGTCGATGCCGCAGCCGAGTCGTCGCTCGAGCTGACGCACCTGATGCGCCGCTTCGTCGAAGCGCAGTTCGTCGCAAAGGAGCAGCGCGAGTACGAGTTTCTGCAGCTCTCGGCCGAGGAGCGGTACCGCCTGGTCTGCGAGCAGTTTCCCTCACTCGTGCAGCACATTCCTCAGCACCAGATCGCGTCGTACATCGGCATCACGCCCGTCGCGCTGAGTCGAATTCGAGGCCGTCGGCGGAGGTGATCACTCGAGCAGATCGGGCTGCTCGTGAACGATGCGCTGCCACAGCGGCTGGAACTGGAACCACCCCGCGAGCGGATTTCCGGTGATCAGAAACGCCTGCTGCGCGGCTTCTTCTTTGATCAGCTTCGGCTCTCCAGCAGCGCGCGCGAGGAGCTCGGCCTGGCAGGTGCGTTCCATCGTGATGAACCACCACGCTGCGGCTTCGACGGTCTCTCCCACCGTCAGCAGACCGTGATTCGCGAGGATCGCCGCCTTCTTCGTGCCGATCGCCTGAGCGATGCGCTGCCCTTCGTCGAGCTCGACCGCGACGCCGCCGAAGTCCTCGAAGAGCGCGTGGTCTTCGTAGAACGCGCACGAGTCCTGGGTGATCGGCGAGAGCAGTCGATGCAGCGACGAGAAGGCCTTTCCGTGAAGCGAGTGCGCGTGCGCGGCGGCGATCACATCGGGGCGCGCGTGATGGACACGCGAGTGAATGACGAATGCGGCGCGGTTCACCGGCAGCTCGCCCTCGACGGTCTCGCCTTCGTGATCGACGCGAATGAGATCGCTGGTGCGAATGCGGCTGAAGGCGACTCCGAACGGGTTCACCCAGAACGTGTCGGGGTGTTCGGGGTCTCGGCAGGTGACGTGGCCTGCGACGCCTTCGTCGAAGCCGAACTTCGAGAAGAGCCGGAACGTGGCTGCGAGCCGCTGTTTGCGGTGCAGGCGCTCCTCTGCGGGTGAGTTGAAGGTCGGTGGTGCGAAGGAGAGCTTGAAGGGGCCAGCGTCCATGGTGGGAGCTTGGCTGGCGCGCGCTCCTCGCCCAAGCTGTTTTCATCATGAGCAAGCGAGTGAAGGAGCTTCGAAGGGCGCTCGAGGAGAAGCCTCAAGACCCGCAGTTGCTTCAGGAGTTGGCCTTCGCGCTCCTCAAGGTCGATGACGCCGACGGAGCCGCGGATGTCTACGGACAACTCGCCGCCGTCCACGAACGTGACGGTTTTCACCTCAAGGCGGTCGCGATGCTCAGACAGGCGCAGAAGGTTCGGCCTCGAGCAGCGTTCGTACTTCGCCTGGCACGGTTACACGCCCAACTGCAGCTCAACGGGGAAGCGCTCGCGTATCTGGCTCAGCACCCACCGACGCTGGAGTCCCTGCGGCTGAAGGCCAGCCTTCGGCCTGACGATCGAGACACCCACCTGCAGCTGGCCGAGCTGCTCCTCGAGGTTGGTGACGAAGCAGGAGCAGTTGCGGCGGTTGCGCGCTTCGGTGTCGAACTCGAGCAGCTTCGCGAACGCCGACTGGTTGCACTGACGCGTTCACTCGATTTCTCCCGACCGAACTGAGCCCCATGCCCCCGAACGAGCAACTGCTCCACGACCGCGCAAACGACCTTCTGATGAAGGGAGACAGAATCGGGGCGGCCGAGGCCTACGAGCAGCTCGCGACGGAGCACGAACGCGCGGAGCTCTTCCTCAAGGCAGTGGCCACCCTCAAGCTTGCGTACGGGCTCGACCCCAGGCCCTCGATCGCGCGTCGGATCGAGAGGATGCAGAGCGGCGTGATGGGGGGCCATTCGGGACCTCGTGAGCGAGAGGGTCGAAAGCGAGTGATGCTCAGTTCTTCACGGGCGCCATCGACAGCAACGCCTCGGCCTGCGCGAGCTTGAAGTGCACCTCGGCGACCGCGGCCTCGAGATCTTTCCGGTGCAGGCCGAGCAACTTCACGCAGCGCTCATCACCCTTTTGCGCGAACGCATCGACGCCGCCCGTGACGAAGGTGAGCTCCGAGATCACCGCCGCCAGATGCAGCGCCGCGAGCGGCCTGGACTCGGGTCTCAGGTGCGGCTCGTGGTGGAAACGAATCAGCTCGACCAGGGCGGGGCTGAAGTTCCATCGCTCTGCGAGCCGCGCGCCCAGCTCTGCGTGATGCACACCCAGCACCTGCAGCTCGGCTTCGAGGAACGTCTTCCCCTGCTCTTTCACCACGCGCTGAATCTCGACCGCCGCCGCCTCGACGTACTGGTTCAGCACGGACTTGCCGATGTCGTGGAGCAGGCCCGCCGTGAACAAGAGTCCGCCGGCGATCTCGAGCTTCGCCTGCCGCACGAGCTGTTCCGCCAGGAGAGACGTCGCGACGCTGTGCCGCCAGAGATTCCCCTCGGTGAGGTGGTAGCCGGGCTGGCTCGCCGCGAGGAACGGAGCCGACGCCGACGCGAACACGAGCTCACGGAAGCGGGAGTTGCCGAGCAGGCCCAGTGCCTGTTTCAGGTCGTCAACCCGCCGCGCGCGAGCGAACGCGGCCGAGTTCGCTGCCTTGAGCACGGCTGCCGTGACGCCCGCGTCGAGCGAGATCACGTCGGACAACTTCCCCGCGCTCACCATCGGATCGTCGAGCAACGAGAGCGCCTGCTGCGCGACCTTCGGGAACGGCTTCACCGCCGAGGCCGACGCGAGGATCTGATCGACGTGAGTGCCCACGATCAACGGTAAGGGGCTCACCTGGGGGCCGCAGCGGAAGGTTCGACTGATTGCGCTCGATCAAGTGCGTCGACGCAGGCCCCAGGCCGCGAGCCTCGCCCCAGCGACGATCACGAGCCCTCCGACGATGACCGCGGCCAGCTCGGTCGCGAAGATGGCCGCTCCCCTGGCGAGCTGGATCGAGGCGTAGCCCGAACGTGCGTCTGCGCCGCTCGCTTCTTCAGCGGAGCACGCCGTGAGGCTCATCCACCAAAGGGATTGGTGACATCCCCTAGCATCCTGCTGATGCGCGCCTCGAGCATCACCAGCTCTTTCGTGGGAACGGAGTGCGCAGGCCCAGCCGTCGCGCCGAACTGGCGGAGCGCGTGCGCGAGCGCCGACGCGATCTCGACGGGAGCCGCCTCGTGTTCGAAGCGCAGCTCGCGAACGGTTCCAGCGATGGGTCTGCGCATCACCTGGAGCAATTCGACTCGCAACCGTTTCTCCTCGACCCTGCTGAACTGAAGCTCGAACCAATCGGGTTCGGTGCAGATGCCAGTGGCTTTCATCGGAGCGCCTTCGAGAACGCCCAACAGCGCGATGAGCGACCCGTGGACGACGTCGGCGACGTACGACGCGTCGAGCGCAACTTCGTCCTTCCCGCTCCGCACGCGCAGGTCGAGCCAACCGCGCGTCGGCTTCCCAAAGTGAAGCTTGAAGCCCGACCGCGTGACACCACACGCAGCACACTGTCGCGCCTCTGGCGTGCGCAGCGGCTTGTCGCACGAGGGACAGGGCGGCCCGTACAGCTCGACCGCGTGGTGCATGATCGCGTTGTGGTTCGACTCGGAGAAGCCAGTCAGGCGCAGGTACTCCGCGCGAACCGCATCGAACCGAGCGTCGATGTCGCCAGGCGCGTCCATCGCGGCCGAGTAGAGCCGACGAACCACTTCGAACTCGTGCGGCTCCAGCATGGGAATGTCCATGCGACACCGACAGCACCAGAGCACTCTCACGGCGAACCCGGAAAAACGAAGGCCCTGACTCCGTTGGCTTTCGCCTCGAGAATCAGGGCCTTCAAATGGTCGGGGCGACTGGATTCGAACCAGCGACCACTTGCACCCCAAGCAAGTGCGCTACCAGGCTGCGCTACGCCCCGGGAACTGCAGGGTACTTCGGTGAGACGCGCGCCTTCTGCCAGTCTGACCAGAGACCGTCAACAAGCATCGCGACGACTCAACTCATTCGTCGTCTTCTTCGACGTCCGCGTCGGGGTTGTCGTCGAGATCTTCAGCCGAGATCTCGCCTTCGGGCACGAAGCCGTCGTTCAGATCGGCCTTGAGACCAGTCGAAGGAACGAAGACCACCACGCGGCGCGCCGTGATCTCGATGGGCTGACCCGACTGCGGGTTGCGGCCCGGCCGTGAGCGCTTGAAGCGAGGCTGAAAGATGCCGAAGCCGACGATCTTCACTTTGTCGCCGCGCTCGAGCGTCTCTTTGACTGTGTCGAAGACCATCTCGACCAGCTCCGCCGAGTCCTTCTTCGAGAAACCCACGCGCTCGTAGACGTTCTCGATGATGTCCGCCTTGGTCATGAACCGAAGCGTACCCGCGCGCACAAGGGTGTCAACATGCCGACTTTCCTGAACTTTTCGGCACCCTGCGTCAGAAGGCCTCCCGAGGCGGCAAATCGGCCTCGGAAGCGCTTTCAGAAAACGACCGAAGACCTCAACGACGGCGCCAGTTTACGCGCGTAGCGCCCCACCCAGCCGCCTCGTCACCTCGGCCACGATCTTGTCGTGGGCTTCGGTGACTTCGGTGTCGGTGAGCGTCTTCTCGGGCGACCGATAGCGGAGGGCGTAGGCGAGGTTCTTTCGGCCAGCTCCGACCTGATGGCCTGAGTACACGTCGAACACCTGGGCGTCTTCGACGAGCGGGCGACCAACCTCGAGGATCACCTGGCGAACGGCCTCGCTCTGCATCTCGGCCGGCACGACGACGGCGAGATCGCGGAGCACGGCGGGGAACTTCGAGAGCCCCTTCGCCTGCGGCACGAGCACGGACACCGACTGCAGCGCCTCGACGTTCAGCTGGAACAACACGATGCCTGCGGGAGCGTCGAGCTTCTTCATGACGCGCGGGTGCAGCTCGCCGAGCGTGCCAAGCACGGTCTGGCCTTTGCGCACGAGCGTCGCCGAGCGTGGGTGGTACCAGGGCGACTCGAACGACTCGGTGGTGACGCCCTCGATGTGCAGCGCGCGCAGTGTCGACTCCACGATCGCGCGCGCGTCGAAGTAGTCGGCCTCGGCGTCCTTCGCGGTCCACGTGCGCTGACCGTGACGCATGCCCCACACGACGCCAGCGACCTCGAGCACTTCCTTCGCCACCGGCACCGCGCCCTTCCCGCCCGACTGGTCGGGCGAATAGCTGCGCGCCCACTCGTAGAACCGCACGCCCTGCGTCTGGTGCCGCGACGCACGAATGACGTTCTGCACGAGAGAGGGGAAGAGCGTGGTGCGCATCACCGCCTGCTCGACCGAGAGCGGGTTGCCCACGGCGATGGCGCCTTCTCCTGCGCTGAACGCGGCGAGCTCGGCCGGAGAGACGAACGAGTAGTTCACGACTTCGTCGACGCCCTGCCCTGCCATCGCCCCACGAATGAGCCGCTCGACGCGCATCGCCGGGCGCTCGGGCTCGAGCTCAGACAGGCCGCGCGGCAGCGCCTCGGGGATCGCGTCGAACCCGCGCACACGGGCGATCTCTTCGACGAGGTCCTCCTCGATGCTCACGTCGACGCGCACCGATGGCACCTCGAACGTCGCCGTCACGTCGTCACCCGAGAGCTTCTTGAAGCCGAGGCTCGCAAGAATTCGGTGGCAGTCGGCCGCGGGCACGACGACGCCCAGCACGTCAGCGACCTTCTGCGTGCGAAGCGTGACCTGACGCGCGGGCTTCGGAGCGGGGAACACATCGACACGGCCCTTGAGCACCGTGCCGCCACCGAGTTCGGCGATCAGCGCGGCGGTGCGATCGAGCACCTCGGGCACCACGTTGATGTCGGTGCCTCGCTCGAAGCGGTGCGACGACTCCGTGTGAAGCGCGTGCCGTTTCGACGAACGACGCACCGTGGTGGGCTGAAACGTCGCGCACTCGAGCAGCACCCGCGTGGTCTTCTCGGTCACTTCACTCGACGCTCCGCCCATGACGCCGGCGAGCACGAGCGGCGTGTCGCGATCACAGATGAGCAGATCGTCGGCGTGGAGCGCGCGCTCCTTGGCATCGAGCGTCGTGAGCTTCTCGCCGCCCTTCGCCGTACGAACGACGATCTGCGCGCCGCCGATGCGATCGAGATCGAACGCGTGAAGCGGCTGGCCGTACTCGAGCAACACGTAGTTCGTGATGTCGACGAGGTTGTTGATGCCGCGCATGCCGGCCGCCTTGAGGCGATCCTGCATCCACTGCGGAGAAGGCTTCACGGTCACGCCCTCGATCACCCGCGCCGCGTACCGCCAGCAGCGCTCGGGGTCGTCGATGCGAATGGTGATCTTCGTCGAGGCTTCCGTCGCCGACTCCGCCAGCTTCACCTCGGGCTTCTTCAGCGGCACGTTGAACAGCGTGGCCACTTCGCGCGCGATGCCCAGGTGCGAGAGCGCGTCGGCGCGGTTCGGCGTGACGTTGACCGTGAAGACCACGTCATCGAGGCCCAGCGCTTCGGCGATCGGCTGCCCGACCTTCGCGTCAGCGTGGAGGATGAGGAGGCCAGAGCTCTCTTCGGTGATGCCGAGTTCCTTCGAGCTGCAGAGCATGCCGTGGCTGTCGACGCCTCGCAGCGGCGCCTGCTTGATCTCGACGCCGTTGGGCAGCTTCGTTCCCACCGTCGCGAGCGGCACCTTGTCGCCGACCTTGTAGTTCTTCGCGCCGCAGACGACCTGCAGCGGAGCGGCTCCGCCGAAGTCGATCTTCGTCACCGACAGCTTGTCGGCGTTCGGGTGTTTCTCGCTCTCGAGAATGCGAGCGACGACGACGCCCTTCAGCGCCTCGGCGGGCCGCTCGATGCCTTCGATCTCCAGCCCGGCCATGGTGAGCCGGCTGGCGAGTTCATCGACCGACGCGGGGAGCGCGACGTAGTCCTTGAGCCACTTGAGCGAGATGCGCATGAGAAGAGTCCTGGGAAGAAGTGGTGTGGATCAGAACTGCGCGAGGAAGCGCGCGTCGTTCTCGAACATGGTGCGCAGATCGTCGATGCCGTACCGGAGCATCGCGAGCCGCTCGACGCCCATGCCGAACGCGGAGCCCGTCACCTTCGAAGCGTCGTAGCCGGCGTGCTTGAACACGTTCGGGTGCACCATGCCGCTGCCGAGCACCTCGAGCCAGCCGGTGTGCTTGCAGACACGGCAGCCCTTGCCGCTGCAGAAGACGCACGAGACGTCGACCTCGGCCGAGGGCTCGGTGAACGGGAAGAAGCTGGGTCGGAAGCGCGTCTTCGTCGAGGCTCCGAAGAAGGCCTTGGCGAACGCGGCGAGCGTGCCCTTGAGCTCGGCGAAGGTGACCTTCTCGTCGACGAGCAGGCCCTCGACCTGGTGGAACATGGGCGTGTGCGTCTGATCGCTGTCCTTGCGGTACACGCGGCCAGGCATCACACCTCGCAGCGGCGGCTTGTGCGCGAGCATCGTGCGAATTTGCACAGGCGACGTGTGCGTGCGCAGCACGACGGGGCCGACGCCTTTCGGAAGCCAGGTGGCGTCGACGTAGAACGTGTCCTGCATGTCGCGCGCGGGGTGATCGGCCGGCACGTTGAGGGCTTCGAAGTTGTACCAGTCGAGCTCGATCTCGGGCCCCGAGTAGACCTCGAAGCCCAGCCGCGAGAACACGCGCACGATGTCTTCGAGCGTCTGCGAGACGGGGTGACGGCGGCCGAACTGCGCGGCCCGGCCAGGCAACGTCACGTCGAGCTTCGGGCCCTTGAGCTCTTCTTCCAGCGCGGCGTCTTCGAGGCGGGTCTGCGCGGTGGCGAGCAGCTGCTCGACCTCGCCCTTCACCTTGTTCGCGATCTCACCGACGGCCTTGCGCTCTTCGGGCGCCAGCTTGCCCATCGACCCGAGCACCGCGGCGAGCTCGCCCTTCTTTCCGAGGAAGCGGCCTTTCAGCGCCTCGAGCTGCTGTGCGTTCTGGGCATTCGAGATGTCGGTACGAGCAGCCTCGGCCAGCGCCTTCAAGCGGTCTTGCATGTCGTCGGGCATTACCCGAAATGACGCGTCGCCTCTACGGCCACTGACGAGACGTGCATCACACCGAAGAACTCGCGCACCAGCACGAACACGCCGACCAGATCGAAGCGCAGGCTCAGATCGAACCGGGGCTGTGAG
This sequence comes from Archangiaceae bacterium, assembly GCA_016879935.1. Taxonomy (GTDB): domain Bacteria; phylum Myxococcota; class Myxococcia; order Myxococcales; family Myxococcaceae; genus Xiheimicrobium. Next base: position 33,753 of record JAACJQ010000061.1, read on the forward strand.
CTGCCGACGCGAACGTCGGCCTGCACCCGCACCAGCGACATCGCGCCGAACGAAGCGCTGATGATCGCGCCGTCGACGGCAGGCTGAGAGAGGTTCACCGTCGGCCCCGCGCCCAGCGTCAGCGCCGGCCCGTTCAGCTCGATGAGCGCCGAGAGAACGGGCTCGAAGGTGACGGCCCGTGCTCCCGAGAAGAGGAGGTTCGCGACGAACTCTCCGCCCCACGCGCGCACCAGCGGTTCACGCACGAGCGTGACTCCCTCAACGGTCTCGCGACGCGTGGTCTGATCGCGCACCAGCGAAGCCCCGCCGAAGATCACGACAGGCGCTTCGACGGTGGGACTCGAGGTGTTCGCTCCGACGCCGACGCCGACACCAGCGATGGGACGCGAGCGCGTCTCCGCAAAGGCGAACGCCGGCATCACCAGCATGAGCAACGTCAAACGCATCTGGCTCCAGAAACGACTCGGGGCCGCCTCTCCAGTGGAGACGCAGCCCCGAACGAACCACGAAGACTGAACCTCAGGCCTTCGCGAGCGCGGCGACGGCGTTGAAGCCGGCGGGATCGTGAACCGCGAGGTCCGCGAGGATCTTGCGGTCGATGGCAACCTTCGCCTTGTTGAGGCCGTCGATCAGCCGCGAGTACGAAAGCCCCGTGAGACGGGCCGCGGCGTTGATGCGAACGATCCACAGGCTGCGGAAGTCGCGCTTCTTGCGAGCACGATCACGCGAGGCGTAGTCGAGCGCGCGCTCGACGGCCTGGTTCGCGCGCTTGTAGCAGTTCTTGCGGCGGCCCCGGAAACCCTTGGCGAGCTTCAGGATTGAATTGCGGCGACGACGCGCCTTGACGCCTTTCTTGACGCGCATGACTCAGTTCGCTCCGTAGGGGAAAAGTTCTTTGACGACCTTCTTCGCGTCCATGTCGCGGAGAAGACCGGTGCCGCGGTTGCGGCGGCGCTGGTCCATCGACTTGGCGTGGGTGAACAGGTGCTTGCCGAACGCCTTGGCGTGCTTCACCTTGCCAGACTTCTTCACGTGGAGGCGCTTCTTCGCCCCACTGCGGGTCTTCAACTTGGGCATGACGAGATTCCTTGAACTCCGGAAAAGGACGGCGGCACTACCGCCAACCTCCGAAGCTGTCAACTGGTGAAGCTCAGGCCTTGGGCGGCTCGGCAGACGCAGCGGGAGGAGGCGGCGCGACCATGGGCGCTTCGGCGGCGTCATCAGCGGCGCCAGTGCGCGGAGCAGACGGCGAGACACCCTTGCGCTCGGCCTTCTCCTTCTCTGACTCGATGAGGGCCTGACGGTGCAGGTCGCGCGCACGCTGAGCGATCTTCGGGTTGGGCCCGAGGACGATGAACATCGTCTTGCCTTCGAGGCGAACCTGCTGGTCGACGACCGCGATGTCTTTCGTGTCGGTCATCACGTCGTCGAGAATGGCGGTGCCGAGCTCGCGGTGCGTGATCTCACGGCCACGGAACATGATCGTGATCTTCGCCTTGTTACCTTCTTCGATGAACTCGCGAACGTGGCGGAGCTTGGTCTCGTAGTCGTGCTCTTCGGTCTTCGGGCGAAGCTTCACTTCCTTCACCTTGACGACGACCTGCTTCTTCTTGGCCTCGTTGGCCTTCTTCTTCTCTTCGTACTTGAAGCGGCCGTAGTCCATGATCTTGCAGACCGGAGGACGGGCCATCGGGTTGACTTCAACGAGGTTCAAGCCTTCGGCCTGAGCGCGCGCCAGCGCCTGGTCGGTCGGCATCACGCCGAGCTGTTCACCCTGTGATCCGACGACTCGGACTTCACGGGCTTTGATGCGGCGGTCGGTTCTCTGGTCGCGTGCGGTAGCGATGGCACTGTCTCCGAAGCAAGTGGGTACGGCGTGACGGCGCGCGCTTCATCAGCGATCGACCCCCCGAAGTCAAGAATGCCCAGCCGTTCCATCTCCTCACAGCGACTGTTCGCGTGGTGGGTCTTGTCGAAGCGATGAAACAGACTCCATTCTTCGAGTTGTTCGAACACCGGGTACCGGCATCGGGGGCAGTATGGACATCACCGACGTGAAGATCTTCCCGGTCGAGGAAGACAAGCTGCGCGCGTACGTCACGATCACCCTCGACGGGTGTTTCGTCGTCAGAGACCTCAAGGTGATCAGCGGCGCGGCGGGGCTGTTCGTCGCGATGCCGGCGAAGAAACGAAAAGACGGCAGCTACAAAGACATCGCACACCCGCTGAACGCAGAGACACGGGAGCGCTTCGAGAAGATCGTGCTGGCCGAGTACGAGAAGGTGACGAACTCGATGGTGTCGCCGCGGCCCAGTGCGCCCCCGGTCGAGGCGTACGCCGACCCCGATTGATCCATCGCGTGATCGTCGCGCCCACATTGAAGCCGTCAAAGTGATCGGGTACTCCGCGCGTCATGCCCGTCAGTCACGACTTCAAGGTCTTCTCCGGTAACTCGAACCGTGCCCTGGCCGATCGCATCTGCGAGTACCTCAAGCGCCCGCTCTCGAAGTGCGACGTGAACCGCTTCAGCGACGGCGAGATTCAGGTCGAGATCGGCGAGAACGTTCGCGGCTTCGACTCCTTCGTGATCCAGTCGACCTGCCCGCCGGTGAACGATCACATCATGGAGCTGCTGATCATGTGCGACGCGCTCAAGCGCGCGAGCGCGGCGTCGATCACGGCGGTGGTGCCCTACTACGGGTACGCGAGGCAGGACCGGAAGGTGGCGGCGCGCACGCCCATCACCGCGAAGCTGGTCGCCGATCTCTTCGAGACGGCCGGCGTGACGCGCGTGGTGTCGATGGACATGCACGCGGGGCAGATTCAGGGGTTCTTCAACATTCCCACCGATCACCTCTACGCCTCGCCGGTCTTCCTCGACGATCTGCGCAAGAAGTTCCCCAACACCGACGAGTTGGTGATCGTGTCGCCCGACGCGGGTGGCGTCGAGCGGGCGCGCGCGTACTCGAAGCGCCTGAACTGCCCCCTCGCCATCATCGACAAGCGGCGCCCGCGCCCGAACGCGTCTGAGGTGATGAACCTCATCGGCGACGTGAAGGGCCGCGACGCGATCATCGTCGACGACATCATCGACACGGGCGGCACGCTCACCCAGGGCGCTGCGGCGCTCCGTGAGAAGGGCGCCCGCCGCGTCTACGCGTACATCGTGCACCCGATTCTCTCGGGGCCGGCGATCTCGCGCGTGAACGAGTCGGCGCTCGAAGAGCTCGTGGTGGCCGACACGGTGCCGCTGTCGAAGTCGGCGCAGTCGTGCTCGAAGATTCGCGCGGTCGGTTCGGAGCGCCTCTTCGGCGAGGCCATCGCCCGCATCTATCGCGCCGAGTCGCTGTCGAGCCTCTTCGTCTGAGAGCGCTGCTGCCACTGCTGGTGGTGCTCGCCTGTGTGCCGAAGCGCGAGACGGCATGGGCGTACGCGAAGAGCGGCACCTGCACCCAACCGGCGATGCCCGTCGAGGCGATTCCCGACGACCTTCGGGCGTGCCGTGTCGACAGCGAGTGCCTCAAGGCCGCGACCGACGGGTGTTGCTCCCATCACGTGGGAGCCGTGCGCGCCGACTTCCTCGGGTGCGTCCTGCCCGCGACCGGAGGCGTGAACTGCGATCAGGTGTGCGATCGCGTCTCGGTCACGCCACCCAACGCGCTCACGCTCTCCGCCGTCTGCGTCAAGGGGCGCTGCGAGCTTCGCTGACGGGCTTCCACTCGGGGTGCTCCTCGGTGAAGGTCACGCCATGCGACTGCTGCTGACGAGCCTCGTGCTCTGACTCTCGTGCGCGCCTGCGCCGAAGCCGTTCCCCGATGGTTTTCTGTTCGGTGCGTCGATCGCCGGCTTTCAAGTCGACATGGGCTGCCCCACCCTGCCCGCCGAGCAATGTGAAGATCGCCGGAGCGACTGGTACCAGCTGATCAGGGGGAAGGCGCAGGTCAGCCCAGCCGTGGCGTCGAACTTCACGTGGGATCCCCCGTCGTCGGGCCCTGGCCACTGGGAGCTGTACGAGCAGGACTTCGTCCGCGCGAAGGACGAGCTGGGCCTGTCGGGCATGCGGCTGTCACTCGAGTGGAGCCGAATCTTCCCCAACGCGACCGACGGCCTCGAGGGCGCGCAGCTCGCGGCCGCTGCGAACGCCGACGCGATCGCGCGCTACCACGCGATGTTCGCGTCGCTCAAAGCGAAGGGCATCACGCCGCTGGTGACGCTCAACCACTACACGTTGCCGGTGTGGATTCACGACGGCCTCGCCTGCCACCAGAACCTGAGCACGTGCACGAACCGCGGCTGGCTCGACAAGGAGCGCCTGCACCGCGAGATCGCGAAGTACGCCGGCTTCGTCGCGAAGGAGTTCGGCGGCGAGGTCGATCTCTGGGCGACGCTCAACGAGCCGTTCGCCGTCGTCATCCCCGGCTACCTGCAGCCGGGGAAGGATCGCGTGAACCCTCCGGCGGTGTCGCTGAAGTTCGAGGAGGCGCGAACGGTTGCCATCGCGATGATCGAAGGCCACGCGCGCATGTACGACGCGGTGAAGCAGAACGATCTCGCCGACGCTGACGGCAACGGGAAGGCGGCCGAGATCGGCATCGTGTACCCGATCGCGCCGGCGCTGCCGAAGAACCCCGAGAGCGCGCTCGACAAACGCGGCGCCGAGAACGTCTTCTATTTGAACAACCAGCTCTTCCTCGACGGCGTCATCAACGGAACGATGGACGCGAACATCGACGGCAAGCCCGACGGCCCGCCGCGCGACGATCTCGTGGGCCGCTGTGACTGGCTCGGCATCAACTACTACTCCCGCGCCAAGGTGGTGGGCACCGAGGCTCCGAGCTTTCCGCAGTTCTCGGTGCTGTCGACGTTCGACCCGTTCTCGCTCGAGCTGTGGGACGACACGCCGCAGGGCATCTTCGACGCGATCACCTGGGCGAAGGGCCGCTACGGCAAGCCGATCTACATCACCGAGACCGGCACCGACGCCGCGCCCGACGCCGAGCGAACCGCGAGCTGGCTCGTGCGCTACCTCGCGATGACGCAGAAGGCGATTCACGCGGGCGCCGACGTGCGCGGGTTCTTCTTCTGGTCGCTGCTCGACAACTACGAGTGGAACCACGGCATGGCGATGAAGTTCGGGCTGTACGCGATCGGCACCGACGCCCAGAAGACGCGCACGCCCCGCTCCGCCGTCAACGCGTACCAGCAGATCACGAAGGTGAAGGACCTGCCTGCAGCGCTGAAGAAGCAGTACGGCGCGGAGTAACGCTCAGCTGAAGCCCTGAAGCTCCTTGTCGCCCCATCGCGGCGAATGGCGACTCGTGTTCAGAGAACTGCACCGATCAGTTGCAGACGCCGACGGTTCCCGAGGAAAAAGCTTGGCAGGCGCCAGACGCGCACGCGGGAGAGCCCGAAGTCGAACAGAACGAGCGGCACGTGCCTGTTCCAGAGGTGCCGATGCACATCAGACCGCGCTGGCAGCTGTTGGCGCTCGTGCAGCTTCCGCCCAGCGGCACGGTTCCAAATGGAAGACAGCCGGCCCCAAAACCCTGTGCGTAGAACAGACAGGTCAAGTTCGATGGGCACGTGGACTGGTTCAGCGGGTCGCACGCCATTGGAGCAGCGCACACCAGGTGCCGCTCACCGCCCGGAGAAGCTCCGACCTGGATGAGCGTGTTGCAAAAGGTTCCAATGGTGCAAGTGACGGACGGCCCACAGAACTCACGACAGAGGCTCTGGCCCGACAGATTGATGCACTGCGACCCCGCGACGCACTGATCGGAAGACTGAGTGCAGCTGGCGCCAGGCGTGAGGGTACTCGTTCCTGAAGGAACGCAGACCCGACGAACTCCGCCGTCGGTCGCGGTTGCGAACACGCACTTGTTCTGGCCAATGCAGTTCTGGGCGACGAGGTCGCAGTCGCCTGGCAGACACGTTCCCGCGGTCGTCACTGCGCCATTCAGGACGCACGTCGTTCCGGTAGGACAACTTGGCGAGGTGAAGAAGTCGCAGGTTGCGGCAGCCCCTCCGCCCGTTCCCGACGTGCCGCCGCCCGTTCCCGACGTGCCGCCGCCCGTTCCCGACGTGCCGCCGCCCGTTCCCGACGTGCCGCCACCCGTTCCCGACGTGCCGCCGCCCGTTCCGGAGATGCCGCCGCCCGTTCCCGACGTGCCGCCACCCGTTCCCGACGTGCCGCCACCCGTTCCCGACGTGCCGCCGCCCGTTCCCGACGTGCCGCCGCCCGTTCCGGAGATGCCGCCACCCGTGCCGGACGTGCCGCCACCCGTACCCGACGTGCCGCCACCCGTTCCCGACGTGCCGCCACCCGTTCCCGACGTGCCGCCACCCGTGCTCGAAGTGCCGCCGCCCGTTCCCGACGTCCCCGCGCCAGTGCTGCCGAGGCACGGTCCGAAACTGCACGAAGCGCCGAGACCGCACGCGGTGCAAGTGTTCCCCCTCGAGCCGCATGCGCCACTCGAAGTGCCGTTCTGACAGACTCCAGAGGAGTCGCAGCACCCGGTCGAGCACGTCGTGGAGTTACAGCGCGGGGTCGGCGCGCCACACGAAACAACCGAGAGGCCGAAGAGCACCGTCGCGATCAGTGACAATCGATTCATGCGTGGCGCCGTAGCACTGCTTCTGCGTGATGCGATACGCGGCAGCGATGCGCGTCACACTGTGGTGTCTGACAGTCGCTGCTGCTGGCTGTCAGTGTTCGAAGTCGGAGGCCGCTTTCGACGCGGGGCCATCGGGGCCAGTTCCCACGGCGGCGATTCAGGCGGGCGTCGACGCGGCGCTCGCGAAGCGTCAACAGGGAGACTCGCTCGCGGCGTCGACGTTGCTCCTCGAGCTGGCCGCGAAGGCACGCGCGGCGAACGATGTGGCTGGAGAAGCCCTGGCGCTCCACCGGGCGGGCGACACGCTCCTCGACCGGCACGAGTGCGGCCCTTCGAGAAAGCGGTACCTCGAGGCGCTCGCGCTGCACCGTCAGGGAAACGATCGCATCAAGCTCGGCCTCGTCGCGAACGATCTGGGCCTGTGGTCGAAGCACTGCCAGCTCGAAGAGGCCGTCGGGTGGTTCTCGCTGGCGATGTCGTACCGGCGAGGCGACGACGGGGCCTTCGGTGTCAGCGCCAACAACCTCGGGGCCGTGTTCTGGAACATCAACCGGCCCGAAGAAGCGAACCTCGCATACCAGGAGGCGCTCGTGGCGGCGGAGCGGGCGAGCGACCCGGTGCTGCAGCGGAAGGTGCTCGCCAACCTCGCCCTGCTCTGGGTGCTGATCGCCGAAGGCCACTACGACTTCGACCCGCTCGCCGAGAATGCGCCGATCGACGCGCTGCTCGAGAGCGACGCCGGTGTCGACGATCTGCTCCGCGCGCTCGATGCCCGAACGAGCCGCTTCGACCACGACGACACCGAGCCTCGCCCCATTCCACCGGGCAGCCCGGCGCTCGCGACCGCCCGCGACTACTTCAGGCGCGCCATCGAGGCCGCGAAGAAGGCTGGCGAAGATCCCATCGTCGTCTGCAGTTCGCTCGGAAGCTTCGACAACCGGTGCGAGGTGCTGAACCCGAAGACGCCCTGAGCCTTCACTTCGAGTGGCCCGCAGCGAGCTCGCACCACCATGAGCCGATCCACAGCTCGGCGAGCGACTCGGTCTTCTGCCGGTCTGAGCCTTCCCGGGCGGCGCGCGCGTTCAGGAATCTCAGCCGCGCGGCGAGCGGAATCATCTTGGCTTCCCGCTTGGCGCGACCGCACGACTGCAACACCTGAAGCCGAGCACGTTCGAGCTGCGTCGAGAGCCCGCGCGTGTTTCGGACGCTGAAGACGCCGGTGCCGTCGACCGACCCACCGAGCGTGGAGTACGTGTTCACGAGATACGCCGAGTAGATGTCGTGACGAGCGGCCAGAACGAGCCGGGCGCGCGGGTCTCGTTCGGTGCGCAAGATCTCGCCGGCGCCAGCCAGCTCAGCCGCCGTCGGGTCGTCCTGCATGTCGGGCGTGAGCTGCTTCTCGAGGGCGGCGTACGACGCTGCGCTGGCGGCTGCGAACGCTGCGGCCAGGCGCTCGGTCTCGAGCGGAGGTGCCTCCTTGACCGTCGGGAGCGCGATGTAGAGCTCGTAGAACCGTCGACCGTTCCTCACCCGTTCGCGCGACTGCGCCAGCTCTTCGATGAACTCGTGGGCGAGCTGACCGAGCTCGGCGGAACCCGGGGCGAGCGCGCTGAGCTTCTTCACGCGGGCGCCCGGAGCAGGCTCGGCGCCTTCGGGAGCGATGCTCTCGAGCAGATCCATCGCGTACAGGTCATTCGCGCGGTTGTTGTGGGGGAAGCGGAGCTCGATCTCCTGCCGGAACTCGAGCCGCTCACGCACCAGCGCCTCTTCGAGCCGCTGCACCGCGGCGATGCTGTCGGCCTGCTCGTCTTCCAGTACGTGCAGCTCGGCGCCGACCCGAACCATGCCGAGCGCGGCGCTCCACACGACGAGGCCTCGCACCGCGTCGCCGCCCTGCTCGAAGTCGGTGGCTTGTTTGGCGATGCGATCGAGCCGCTGCCGAATGGCTGCCACGCCCCCGGGGTTCACGCGCTCGACACCCTCTTCGTACGGCGTGCGCTCGGTCTCGAACTGACGCCGCACCTGCGCGCTGCTCTTCGCGACGGCGGCGAGCTCGGCGGGCCACAGCTCCAGATCGGTCTCCTTCGCCGCGGCGGGTCGAGGCAGCACGTCGCCGGTGAGAAAGCCGTAGGCGTCGTCGAGACTGCCGAGCTCCTTGACCGTGACGCCGAGCCGCTGCCCCTCGCTGAGGAGATCGACGACGGCGCCCGAGGTGTCGGTCTGCTGCCGATTCCCCGTGGGGAAGCCGAAGCGCTTCACGCCAGCAGACGCGGCTTCCCGGAGCCGACCGAGCGCATCGTCGACCGGCGCGATGGTGCCGTCGGGGTTGAGGGCGCCGGTCATCGTGGTGTTGGCGAGCGGCTTCTTGTTGCGAAGCAGCGCGACCAGCGTCGAGGCCAGGAGCATTCCCGACGAGGGCCCATCGTTCGCCTCGTCGACCCGCAGCGAAAACTCGTGCTCGAGCACCGTCGAGCCGGTGGCAGCGGCCGCGACGAAGGCCGCTCGCCAGAACGTCGGAACCCACTGCTCGGCGGCCGAACCCGTCACCACGACCGCGGGCTGGTGATCTCGGCTGGACCCCACCTTCGCGGCGAGGGGCACCGAGCGCGCTGCGACTCCACCGTCGACCGACAGGCGGGCGATCGCTCGAACCTCGGCCTCACGCACCGAAGCCTTCGGCCCCGCCTGGGCCGACGACGCCAACCCGAGGCACACGGCGAGGAGGAACCGGACGGGAGTCATGGGCGCGACGCTACCGTTGAACGAGCCGCTCAGTAGACGAAAGGAATGATTCGCCACCGCACCCGCTTCACGTACGCGTCCCACAGCGGGCCGTACTTCTTCGCGCAGCGGCGATCGTCATCGAGCTGCCGCGGGAACAGCAGCGCCACGTAGTAGAGCGGGTACGCCCACGGCTGCCACGAGGTCAGGTGGCCGAGGGACAGCGCCAGGCCAGACGCCATCAACAGCTCGCCCAGGTAGTTCACGTGGCGCGAGAGGCCCCAGAACCCATTCACGAGCACCCTGCCCTCGAGCGCTTCGGGAACGATCAACCCGAAGGCCTTCTTCGTCGGGTCGCGCTTGAACCAGAACTTCTGCATGTTGGCGCCGCGCGCGAACATCCACCCCGTGAAGAAGACGGTGGCGACGAGCGGCATCGCCCAGAACGGAAGGTGCGGGTTCGGCGCCTCGGCCAGGCCCCAGAGCCCGACGCAATAGAAGTACGGGTAGAAGACCAGACACCCCCACGTCAGCTTGAAGCCCACGCGCTCGGCGACGAAGTCGTACGTGTAGAGGTGCACCTCTTCGAAGAACAGGTACTCGCAGAGGAAGAACGAGAAGAGCGCGACGTAGAGGTACACGCCGGGGTTCGGGTCGGAGGCGTGCAGCTGAACGTGGTGCGCCGCGAACGAGAGCAGGTTCAGCTCGAGAATCACCGCGCCGACCAGGTACAGGTACATCTTCGCGTCGACGCGCCCGCTCCAGAGCTGCGGCTGCTCGATGCGCCCGAGGAAGAAGTCCTTCAGCGGGTTCGTGGTGACGGGCTTCGCCATGAAGACGATCACCGCCGACGCGACGAGGCCGGTGACGCAGGCGCCGATCACGAGCTCCCACCGGTGCACGAAGAGCGCGTTCCACGGCAGCAGGCCCTGCCAGCACACGAGCGCCCAGAGCCCGACCGAGAGGAACAGCACGATCAGCCCGTTGAGGTGGTAGCGGTACTTCTTCCCCGTCTCGGCGTTCACCACGTAGCCGTCGACCCAACGCCCGGGGACGATCACGTTCAGCGCGAACACGGCGAGGTACATCACCAGCGGCCACAGATACGCAGGCATCAGAGCTTCTCCAGCGGCGTCGACAGCAGCTTCTTGTCTTCCTTCGTGAGCTCGAGCTTCGCGAACAGATCGGGCCGGCGCTCCTGCGTCAGGCGCAGCGCGTGCCAGCGCCTCCAGCGCGCGATGCGAGCGTGATCACCACCCTGCAGCACCTCGGGCACCGTCATGCCGCGGAAGTCGACGGGGCGCGTGTACTGCGGGTGCTCGAGCAGGTTCGACTCGAAGCTCTCGGTGACGGCCGAGGTCGCGTTGCCGAGCACGCCGGGGACCAGTCGCGCCACGGCGTCGATCACCACGAGGGCCGCCAGCTCTCCGCCCGTCAGCACGAAGTCGCCGAGCGAGAGCTCTTCGTCGATGAAGGCCAGCGCGCGTTCGTCGACGCCCTCGTAGCGGCCACACACCAGAATCGCGGAGCCGTGCGTCGCGAGCTGCCGCGCCTTCGTCTGCGAGAAGGTCGGCCCGCGCGGGCTCATGAGAATCACCTTCGCCTCGGGCAGCTTCGCCTTCGCGGCCTCGATGGCGCCGACCAGTGACTCGACCTTCATCACCATGCCCGCGCCGCCGCCGTAGGGCGTGTCGTCGGTGTTGCGGTGCTTGTTGTGCGCGTGATCACGAATGTCGATCGTCTCGACCGACAAGAGGCCCTTCTCGCGCGCCTTGCCGATGATCGACTCCGACGCGTAGCCGGTGATCATCGTGGGGAACAACGTGAGGACCTCGAAGCGCATGAAGGCGCTTCCCTATCTCATTTCGTTCACGGGTCGACGACGACGATGAGGCGCAGAATCGTGCCGTCGGGGAGTTCGACGCCGATCGCGCCTTCGCCCAGCTGCTCCGACGAGACCACCACGAGGCCCCCCTGCTTCACGGCGTTGAGCGACTCCGCGTGCATGCCCACGAACGGCGCTCCGGGATCGAGGGCGACGACCTCGCCGCGCGTCAGGTGCAGCACAGGCCCGGCCTCGGGCCACTTCAGGGTTCGTGCGGGGGTCGCCCTGGTCACGTCGCTTCCGCTGACCACGATCACGACCGACTTCGATGTTCCCGAGGGGTCGACGAACTCGAGGGTGCCGGTGCCTGCGACCTCGCCCTTGAGCAGCAGGCTCGCGCCCAACACCTTGCCGCTCGCCAGGCCCGGAGGCGTCACCTTCCACGTCGAGCCGCTGCTGATCCACAGCACCCGCTGACGACCGACGTCGAGCTTCAGCTCGGTCGAGGGAGCACGAACGACGACGGGCCAGGTGCGGTGCTCGCCCTCTGAGAACCAGGCCTCGAGCGTCGTCGCGCCTGCGCGCTTGCCCCTGAGCTCGAGGACCGGGCCTCGTTCGACGACCTCGACGAGTTCGGCGTCGCCGATCGACCAGCGCACGCGGCCAGGCGCCAGGATCTGCTTCGCGACACCGACGCCCAGCGTCACGGTGTGCGGCTGTGAGATCTCGTCGACGACGGTGACCTCGAGTTCCGAGACGCCGCCGTCGCGATCGAGGCGCAGCACGGTCGAACCAACCGCCATCGCCTCGAGCGACCAGACGAACCCAGTCGCCGAGACTCTGACGACGCCGGCTGGCTGGGTCGCGGTCACGGCGGCGCCCATGAGGTAGCGGTCGCCGCGGCGCAGTCGAAGCGTGGGGCGCAGAAGGCCAGCGTCTGGTGCTCCCGCGTCGACGATGGCTGCGCCCGCGTCGAAACCACCGGCATCGGGCCTGGCCGGAGCGATGGCGAAGAGCAGCGCGGACGCAGCGACGACGACAGACGCATCGGCACGAAGGGGCATGGGTGGGGCTCCTCGAATGGGCTTCCCGGTTCCATGCAGAGGGGCTGCGACCGGTTCCATCGTGAGTGCGGTCTCGACGGGCGTGTGACGGCCAGCATCGTCGAAGCCCGGGGGCAGCGCGGGGGTGAACCGGTCGAGCTCGAGCGTCGTCTCGGTGCGCACGGCGATCGCAACACCCGCGTCGACGATCGTGCTGGAGGAGCCGGCGCACGAGCTTCGCCCGAGCAGCGCTGCGCCCGCGACGAGCAGCAGCGCCACCAGCACGCCGAACGGCCACGAGGTGCGCCGAGGAGCCCAGGCAGTGTGGTCGGCGGCGGTCGGCGCAGCAGCCTTCGCGACTGCCTCGAGCGCCTGGAGTCGTCGGGCCGCCTGAGCGAGCTGAGGCTCCGTGGTGAAGCGCGCCTCGAGCGTGGCGCGGGCCTCGTCGCCGAGCGTTCCGTCGAGCCACTCCGACAAGAGGAGCCAGTCGTTCTCGGTCATGGCGAGCCTCCCTTCGTCGAGCGATCGAGCAAGGGCCCCATCGTCAGCACCAACGCCATGCGCGCGCGGGCCAGCCGTGACTTGATGGTTCCGACGGGCACGTCTTCGAGCGCAGCGATCTCGTCGAGCGGCAGGCCTTCGATCGACGCGAGCACGAACGCGCGGCGTTGGGCGAGCGGCAGTCCCTCGAGCGCCCGGTCGAGCGCGGCCTCGAGCGAGCGGCCCTCGGCGACAGCGGCGGGATCGGCGGCGGGCGACGGCTGCGGCTCGTCATCGAGGGTGACGAACTCGGGGCGCTTCTTGCGCAGCTCCATCAGCAGGAACCGCGTCGCCACCGTGGTCGCCCAGGTCGAGAACTTCGCCGAGCCTGAAGGATCGAAGCGACCCATCACCTCGACGAGATGGGCCGACACCGCCTGGAGCTGATCGGCGCGCTCGCCGGGAAGACCCAGCCGCCGCACCAACGCTGCGAGCAGTGGCCCCACCTGCGCGAACAACGTCGCGACGGCCTCACGGTCTTTCGATTGAGCGCGGCGAACGAGCTCGGGGCTCACGTCGCCATTCCATGCGCGAGGGGCCCGGCCGGTTCCATCGTCAGCTCTCGGTGTCGTACTCCAGCGGCTTGAGCACGATGGTGCGGCTCGCGAGATCGACCTTCACCACGAAGTCTTCGGCGAACGGAATCATC
>JAACJQ010000355.1 GCA_016879935.1 Archangiaceae bacterium
AGGCAGTACGCGAACTCCTTGCGGAGCGTGTCGAGGAAGTACTTCTTGTTGAAGATGCGCGTGAGCCCGTCGCGCGTGGCCGACTCGTAGATGGAGCGCTGGTACTGCTCCTCGAGCTGGTCCTGAATGCTGAACTTCACGACGGTGTTGGCGCCGATCTGAATCTTGTCGCCGTCCTGCAGGGTGGCGACGTTCACCTTGATGCCGTTGAGGTACGTGCCGTTCGTCGAGCCGAGATCGACGAGCTGGAAGTGACCGTTCGCGGCTTGCGCGATCTTGCAGTGCCGCCGCGAGATGCCGTCGTCGTCGACCTGCAGCGCGAGCTCGGGCGAACGGCCCATGACCAGCTCGCCTTTTTCGAGCTTGATCATTCGTCCGACGGAGGCCGGAGAACGCGCACTGATGACGATCAGGTACGCAGCGTTCTTCTTCTGGGCCTCCCCCAGGAGATCCTTGATGCTGTGGACTGCAGTTTTGTCCTCAGCCATTGCTCACTCGATCACCGCTGATTCATTGAGGCTAACACTCAGCTGCGCTCCCCCGCTACGGATCGTTCGATGTACTGACGCAGTGCACGTGGGGGAACGTGGGCGAGGCCGTGCATCAACTTGACGACCGCCGCCGACATCGTGAGGTCGCCACCGCTGAGGGCTCCGTACGCGCGGGCCTTCGACCCGGATTCGTAGAGCGACAGATCGACCCCGTTGCGGTGGGCCTGACTGACGACCACCACGGGAATACCGAGGCGCTGCGCTTCCTTGAAGACCGGCTCGAGCGACCGGCCGAGCTCCTTCGCGACGGGGAAGTTCCCGGCGCCGTAGGCCTCGACGACCAGACCTTTCAGACGGGGCAGCATGCCGAGCACCAGCGTCGGGTCGAGCCCGGGAAAGACCCGGAGCAGGAAGACGTCGGGCACCAGGTTCGGCCACAACGTGCGTTTGCCCTTCGGCGAGAGCCCCTTCTCGAAGCGTGCCTCGACGCCGAGCGTGCCCAGCACCGGGCAGTTCGGGCTGTCGAAGGCGTCGTACTCCGCGATGGAGACCTTCCGCACCCGATTGCCCCGGTACAGGTGCGAGTCGAAGCAGACCGTGACCTCGCGCGGGCCGTGCAGCGCCGACGTCACCGCGTCGATCAGGTTGAGCCGCGCGTCGCTGCGGACTTCTCCGAGCGGCCGCTGCGCGCCCGTCAGCACCACCGGCTTGTCGAGGTTCTTAAGCATGAATGACAACGCCGAGGCGGTGTCAGAGAGCGTGTCGGTGCCGTGGGTGACGACGGCGCCGTCGAAGTCGTCGAGGCGCTCGTGCAGCAACGTGGCCAGGCGCGTCCACAGCTCGGGCTGCATCTCGCAGCTGTCGAGGTTCGAGAAGAGCTCGAATTCGAGGTGGGCCAGCTTCGTCAGCTCGGGTACACGCTGACGCACGGTGCGAAAGAACGCGCCGGGCTTGAGCGCGTGCGGTCGTCGGCCGCTCATGCCGAGGGTGCCGCCGGTGTGCACCAACAGGAGTCGTCTCATGGGAAATGGTGAGAAAGGGCGTTCCTTTACAAGCCCACATCGCGTGGGTACAACGATTCGCATCGTGGCGCGTCGGTTCTTCACAGCTGGAGCGCTCCTCGCGCTCGTCTCTTCCACTGCGCTGGCTCAGGGGAGCGACCCGGCGCGGTTGCTCTCCGATCTCCCCGGCTTCGACTTCTCGCGCCTGTCAACGAGCGCCAAGAAAGAGCTCGTCAGCGTGCTGACCGACGAGTTCGACGCCTGCGGCCGGCCGCTCACGCTGATGGGCTCGCTCAAGAAGGGCGACGCCTGCAAGCACACCAAGCGGCTCGTCGGCTACGCGGCGTTCCAAGCCTCCGAGAGCGCGCCCGCCACCGAGATTCTCAATGCGCTGGCGAAGTACAACCAGACGTTCTCGGCCAAGCGCACGAAGTTCGCCATCGACGAGCGCCAGTGCGTCGGGCCAAAAGACGCGAAGGTGACGCTGGTCGAGTTCAGCGACTTCGAGTGCCCGTACTGCAACGCCGCGCGCCCGATGCTCGACGAAGCGCTCAAGGCCCGGCCGCAGACCCGCCTCTGCTTCGCGCCCTACCCGCTGCCCATGCACCCCAACGCGATCATCGCGGGCCAGGCCGCCTTGTTCGCGCGCGACCAGGGCAAGTTCATCGCCATGTACAACCTGCTCTTCGACAACCAGACCTCGCTGAGCGAGGGCTTCATTCGCCAGCTCGTGAAGAAGCTCGGCCTCGACGAGAAGGCGTTCGACAAGGCGGTCGCCGACAAGAAGTACCTCGACGAGCTGAACGCGTCGAAGGAGCAGGGCAAAGCTGGCGGGGTCGACTCCACGCCGACGGTGTTCGTGAACGGGCGCAAGTTGACGCTCACCTTCTCTGTCGAGACGTTGATGCTGGGCATCGACGATGAGCTCGACTGGGTCGCTGGTAACTCGAGCTGGAACGGAAACTGACGTGGCCGATCAGCGGTTCGTGGTGGACGCGAAGGGTGGCCTGGCCTCGGCCGACGGCACCTCTCCGCTCGCGGGCCGCTCGGGCTACTTCAAGCTGCAGCAGACCTCGCCCGACTGGATCGTGCTCGTGCGCGCTCCGGCTCAGGGCGGCATCATCGAGAAGAAACCGCGTGTGGTGCTCGCCGGCGACTGCGGCACCTTCCCGCTTCAAGACCTCATCGCCTTCCTCGGCCAGGCGAGGTGGACGGGCGTGCTGCGACTCTCGGCTCCCGGGAACGAGCGGCTGCTGACGCTCAAAGACGGTGAGGTGCGCTCGGCCGCTTCCGACTCGCCCTCCGATCGCATCGGCGAGGTGATGGTGCGGTTGGGCTTCGTCACCCGGCAGCAGCTCGAGCAGGTGTTGTCCGATGCTCCGCCGTCGCGGGTGGGCAAGGCGATGGTCGAGCGTGGCTTTCTCAAGGCGCACGACCTGTACAAGTGCCTGCAAGAGCAGATCACCGAGATCTTCCACGGCATGATGCTCGCCAAAGACGGCACCTTCATGCTGGTCGACCAGGAGCTCGACGAGAAGGCGCTGGTGCACAACCTGTCCCTGTCGATGCAGGGCCTGTTGATGGACAGCATTCGAAAGATCGACGAGCTCGCGCAGTTCAGAAAGCGCATTCCCCACGGGAAGCTCTTCGTCGTTCGCAAGAAGCCGTCTGACGGCAAGCTCGAGCCCGAAGAAGACGCGATGCTCTCGGCGGTCGACGGGGTGAAGACGGTCATCGAGCTCGGCCAGCAGCAGAAGGTGTCGGAGTTCGACGCGACGCGCATCATCTACCGGCTGCTCGAAGGCCACTACGTGCAGGTGTCGCAGACGTCGGCAGCTGCCGTGGTGGCAGCGCCGGTGGCTTCGGCTCCGAGGCCCGCCCCGCAGCAGCCCGCCGCCGCGCCGCCCGAGCCCATTCCGCCGCCGCCCGACCCGATGGCGCAGGTGCCCTGGCCTCCGCCCGCCATCGACGAGCGCAAGGTGCTGCACGTCTTCAACTTCATCTTCCGCGAGGTGCGTGACGAGGTCGCCCACCGCGGGCAGCTCGACATGTTCCTCGCATCGGCGAACGCGGCGCTGCGTGGTTCGGGCGTCTCGACGTCTCGCGTGCTGACGGGCCTCTCGTTTCTTCCCGATGGCAGCCTCGACGAGGCGCAGGTGCTCGCGCAGTACACGCAGCTCAAAGCCGAAGGGCAGATGGGTAGCGAGCCCATCATGTCGCTCAAGCAGGCGCTCTCCGACGTCATGTTCTTCCTGCTGTTCCAGGCCGGAGAGCTGCTCGAGTCGCGCGCCGACGAAGAGCTCGCGCGCCGCGTGAAAGAGCTGCTCAGCACCATCGACATGAAGTGACGCCGTGACGCTCCCCTTTCTCACGAAGGACGTCCCCGGCAGCGGTGGAACGTTCAAGGCGTCTCCAGAGGACTTTCAGGTCGAGGAGATTCCTGCGTACGAGCCCAACGGCCTGCCCGATGGGGAGCATGCGTTTCTGTGGGTCGAGAAGCGCGGCCGCTCGACGGTCGAGGTCGCGCGAATGATCGCGCGCCACGTCGGGCTCACGGAGCGTGACCTGAGCTGGGCCGGCATGAAGGACAAGCAGGCCGTCACCTTTCAGTGGCTGTCGATGCCGTGGAAGGCCGTCGCGAAGCTCGAGGACTTCACGGTGCCGGGCGTCACGGTGCACAAGGCGGTTCGGCACCGCAACAAGCTCAAGAGCGGGCATCTGCGCGGCAACCGGTTCTCGCTCGTCGTGCGGGGCGTGAAAGACGTCGGCGCGGCGAAGGCGTCATTCGAGCA
>JAACJQ010000356.1 GCA_016879935.1 Archangiaceae bacterium
CTCGCCTAGTGGGTCGAAGGCCACTTCCTCACCCACCCCGAAGAAGACGAGGTCGTGCTCGCGGCGCTGCTCGATCGAAACGAGCTGCAGCTCTCCGACATCATCGACTTCGACCACTTCACCGAGAACGGAGACGACGACCTCAAGTACGCCATCGGCCGCGGCTTCATCGACGTGATGGTGAAGCGCTACGGCACCGAGTCGATTCACAAGCTGCTGCGCGCGTTCGGTGACGAGCAACTGCCGCCGAAGCTGGCGGGCGCGGCGTTGTGGCAGGCGACGTTTCAGCTCGCGGGGATGGACCTGGGCCTCGTCGCAGACGACTTCTTCGGCACGCTCGAGAAGGGGCTCGAAGCGAAACGCGCGGTCGTCGATGCGTTGCCCAGGCCGCAGACGAAGCTGGTCACGCAAGACGGGTGGCACGGCATCGAGGTGTCGGCCGAGCCCGTCGAGGCGCACCCGCGGCTGGTGATTCGATACCGCCCCGCCCCCGACAGCCCGATGAACGAGTACGACCGCACGTGGGTGCGCAACGGTGACGTCGCGTGGCGCGAGGCCGAGGCGATTCAGCGCCAGCGCCTGTGCTTCCAGGCCGGGCTCCAGCTCGCGAAGAAGGCGGTGCTGTTCGAGAAGTGGCAGTGCCTGCCGCTGAGCGCCGCTGCGAAGTGGGAGCCGCAGCCGGCCGAGCCGCCGCCGGAAGAGACCATCGACTTCACCGAAGATGGTGGCGTGGTCGAGGCCGATGGCGGGGAGTGACCGAATCGGGTTGCTCGAGCGGCTCAGACTGTGAGTTCGTGCGCCCATGCGACGATGGCTCCTGACGGTGATGCTGCTGTTGCCGGTGCTCGCGCTGGCGGGAAACACCGCCGAGGTCGAGCTCGTCGGCTTCAGTGACGATGGGTCGCTCTTCGCCTGGTACGACTTCGGCGTCGTCGACGGCGCGGGCTGGGGCTACGCCAACCTCTTCGTCATCGACGAGAAGGGCGCGAGCCTGACTCGAAAGCCCACGGTCGCGCACGATGGGAGCGCCGCCGAGGGCGAGCCACCCAGCCAGGCCGAGGTACTGGCGCAGCTCAAGGCGAAGACGGCCGCCGTGGTGAAGGCGAAGAAGCTGACGGACCCCGGCGTCGAGCTCTACACCTCGGGCACGGCGCGCTCGACCGCCTTCACGCTCGGCAACCGCCCCGCGAAGCTCACCATCAAGACGAAGCCGTGGGCCGACGACGAGAGCGGGTTCTCCGGCGTCGAAGCGAGCATCGTGCTCACCGTTCAGGGCAAGGAGCGGGTGTTGCTCGCACCGACGAAGGTGGGCGCGTCGATCAACCTGTCGTCGGTGCGGCTATCGAAGGGCGGCACCTCGCTCGCGGTCGTCGTGAAGTACGACGCGGTGAACGGCTTCGAAGGCGCCGACCGCCGCGTGATGGGTGTGCTCACGAAGCTGTGAGCGAGCTCGTCGGGGTGCGGCCGGCTCGTCAGGGCGCGCTGCCTTCGTCGTCACGCACCCGCATGACACCCGTCGGCGTCAGCGTCGTCGTCCTCCAGCGCAACGCGGTGCTGCTCGCTGCGTTCGTGCGGGCGCGCTGACCGCCGCCGTGTCTTCTCTCCAGCTTCGCTGAAGCACCTCGCCTCGCTGGCTCGAGCTGACTCGAGACGCGCGCCCGAAGACGCACCTTCACGTCAAGCCTCCACCCGTCACCCGCGCGGCCTCACCGGCCGTCGCGAAGGAACCCGTATGTCCACCACCACGCTGCAGAGAACCCGCTTGTTCGGCGTGCTCGCGCACGTCGACGCAGGCAAGACCACCGTGAGCGAGCGCATGCTCTTCCTCAGCGGTCGCATTCACCGCATCGGAGAGGTTCACCACGGCAACACCACCCTCGACCACGGCGCCGAAGAGAAGAAGCACGGCATCACCATCTCGGCGGCGGCGTCGTCGTTTCGCTGGCAGCCTCACGGGCTCGCCGAACATCACCTCACGCTCATCGACACGCCGGGCCACGTCGACTTCGCCATCGAGGTCGAACGCGCGCTGCGGGTGCTCGACGGCGCCGTGGTGGTGCTCGACGCGTCACGTGGCGTGGAGCCGCAGACCGAGAGCGTGTGGCGCCAGGCCAGTACGCATGGCGTGCCGCGCGTCGTGTTCGTCAACAAGCTCGACGCGCCCGGTGCGTCGGTCGAACGCTGTCTTCACGACCTTCGCGAGCGCCTCGGCGCGCGCCCGCTCTTCCTGCAGTGCGTTCGGGAAGACGGCACGCTCGTCGACGTCATCGAGCAGCAGGCGCTCTCGTTCGGCGCCGACGGCACGGTGACGCGAAGCCTGGTCGACGAGACGGAGCGACGTGAGCTGCTCGTGCAGGAGCTCGCCGAGTTCGACGCCGAGGTGATGAACGTGTGGGCGCGCGACGAAGCGGTCGAGTCGTCGGTGCTGCATGCGGCCATTCGCCGGCTCACCTGCGCAGGGCAGCTCGTGCCAGTGCTCTGTGGGGCGGCGCTCAAGAACCGGGGTGTGCCTCCGGTGCTCGACGCCGTGGTGCGCTACCTGCCATCGCCAGAAGACCGGGTGCTCTCGCACGGCCTCGTCGCGACAGGAGCCGAAGCGCCGGTTGGCTTCGTCTTCAAGACCGACGTCGACGCGCACGTCGGAAGCCTCGCGTGGGTGCGGGTCTTCCAGGGCACCATTCGCCCGTCAGACACGCTGGTCGTGCGACCTTCTTCGCGGAGGGAGCGCGTCTCGCGTGTGCTCGGCCTTCACGGCGGGCACTTCGAGCCGATGAAGGAACTCGGGCCCGGCGGCATCGCGGCGCTCGTGGGCCTCAAGTCGGCGAAGACGGGTGACACGGTCACGGCGGAGTCGCTCGAGGTCGTCTTCGAGCGGCTGGCCACCGTCGAGCCGGTGGTCGAGCTCGCCCTCACGGCGAAGTCGGGTGACGACCAGTCGAAGCTGGGCGAGGCGTTGCGGCGCGCGTGCCTCGAGGACCCTTCCTTGCGCGTTCGAATCGACGACGAGACGGGGCAGACGGTGTTGTGCGGCGTCGGTGAGCTGCACCTCTCCATCTGGCTCGAGAAGCTCGCGCGTCGAGACGGGCTCGAGGTGAAGGCCTCGGCGCCGGCGGTGTCGTATCGAGACACCATCACCGGTGAAGCACGCGTGACGTACCGTCACGTTCGGCAGAACAGCGGCCCGGGCCAGTACGCGGTGGGGTCGGTGAAGGTCGCGCCGGCGCCACCGGGCACCGGGTTCTCGTTCGTCGACGACGTGGTGGGCGGCGTCATTCCCGCCGAGTTCATTCCCGCGGTGGAGCGGGGCGCACGCGCGGCGTTGCAGCGTGGCGTGCGTGAAGGCGTGCCGGTCGTCGACGTCGAGGTGACGTTGCTCGACGGGCTCATGCACGAGGTGGACTCGAGCGCGATGGCCTTCGAGGTGGCGGGTTCGCTCGCGGTGCAGCAGGCCGTGGAGCGCGCCGGGTTGTGCCGCCTCGAGCCGGTGGCGAAGGCGCAGGTGACGGTGCCCGAGGCTCAGCTCGGCGCTGCGCTCGGTGAGGTGTCTGCTCGCCGTGGCGTGGTGCAGGGCATGAGCACGCAGGGCGCCGTCGCCGTCATCGAGGCGGTGATGCCCATCGCCAGAACGTTCGGCTTCGTGACGAGCCTGCGAAGCCGTACCGAAGGGCGAGGCAGCGTGTCGCTCACGCACGCGGGCTTCGAGCCCGTGAAGTCGTAGCCAGTCGAGGGGCCGCCAGCGGAATCGAATCGCTGGCGGCTCGGCTCGTTCAAAGGGCTACTTCGCCGCCCGCGCGCTCTCGAGCGCCGCGAGCAAGGTCTGGCGTGTCGAGCTGCGCTGCGTGCCGTGCACGATGAATGCGGGCACCGAGCCGGCCGGGTTGCTGAACATGATCAGCGACACCTTCGTCTGGCCGTCCGCAGCGGGCTCGAAGGTCCACGACGTCCACAGCTGGTCCATTCGAACGACGCCCGCCTCGAGCGGAGGCGCCAGCTCGTTGGTGGCGTGGCCCCGAATTCGGCACACCCCCTTGTCGTCGATGCGACGCATCGAGGTCACCACGAGGTCGCGCGGTGAGACGACGGAGTTGCGCGTGCGCTGGTAGACGGACCTCCTGTCACCCGCGTCGTTCACCAGCTTCGAGATCTCGAGGTCAGGGTGTTTGGGCCCCGTGGTGACCCAGTCGAAGACGGCGGCGCAGAGCTGGGTGGTGGAGCCGGTGACCGCGATCGACGCGCGGTACTCGAAATACGCGGTGCCGCTGACGGGGCGTGACTCCAGGGTCACCGTGCCGGTCTCGAGCGCCTTCCACGAGGCGGCGTTCGAGAAGTCACTGGAGTCCCACACGGGCGTCGGGGCGGCTTGGGCGAGCGAGAGCAGCAGAATCGTGAATGGCATGGTCATCGCGGGGGCAGAGGCGGCCAGTCTGCATCGCGGCGAGGCCTGCCGTCAGCCCCACCCTGGCGACAACACTGCGCGGCGCTCAGCGCTGAATGGCGACGCCTTGCGCCTGGTCGGTCGCGTCGCCACCGAAGTCGATGACCATGCCCTGGTTGGTCGCCGTGCCATTCGCGCCGTCGACCTGCACGCGGAAGAGCTCGGTGACGCAGGTGATGAAGACGGTGCCGGTCCAGGGGCCGCGCATGATCATGTCGCTCGACGAGCCCAGCGGCAGGCCGGTGACTGCGGTGCCGAGCGTGACGCCCGTGGGCGAGACGACGACGGGCGTGGCGCGGTTGCGGAAGGGCTGTGAGACGAGCGCCACTCCGCGGGAGCCGTCGGAGTCGGGGTGAAAGACGATGTCGGCCGGTTCTCCGATGACCGTGTTGCGCATCACCAGGTTCGACGCCGAGCTGCTCAGCGAGATGAGCGAGAGGCCGGGCATGAACACCTCGTCGGAGACGAGGAGCAGCCCACCGCGAGGAGACGCCGCGAAGCCAGTGGCGCCACCGATGGTGACGGGCGTGACGTGCGAGCGGGCCGCGTCGTACGGGTCGAACACCATCACGCGCTCGGGGCGGTTCTGGAGGCCTGGGCCCACGGGCAGCAGCACGCGGCCCGACTCGGCCTCGACGTCGAAGCGCAGCGACGGCCCGGGAATCTCGGCTACCAGCGTGCCCGTCCCGAGGGTCGAGAGGTCTTCCGAGGGCGTGAACCGCCAGAGCCGATAGTCCGACGAGCCCTGCGGCGCCGAGCCCACGACGTACAGGTGCCGGCCGTCGTGACTGAAGCGCGCGTCGATGACTTCACCCATCGGCGGCTTCACGCCGGCGTGCAGCACGCGCGCGTTCAGCGGGTTGGCGTCGAGCGGCGTCTCGATGATCGACAACGAGCCCGACGTGTCTTCCACCACCACCGTCGCGCGGCCGTGGGGCGCGGCGCGGTGCTGGTTGGGGCCCATGCCCGTCGTCAGCCGGCGGGTGCCCGTCAGCGCGGTGCCGTTCCACTGGCCGACGGTGATCTCGGTGTGCCTCGCGGTGACGCCACCGCCATCGAGCTGGAGGAGGGGATGCCCGATGGTGACGAGACGAGCCGTCGCCGGGTCGTTGCGCAGGTCGACGGGCGCGAAGCCCAGCAGCGTGCCGCCGCTCACCACCTCGAGCTGCACCCGCTCGTTGGAGGCGACGTCGTCGAACGACTGCCAGGTGAGCTCGCCGACGCCGCCGTCGCGGGTGCTGCCGCGCAGCAGCGTGGCCGTCTTGGTGCCGCCGTCGCTGCGAACGCGCAGCTCCCAGCCGTCGACCATCGAGCGCACCGCCACCGCGATGGGCCCGCGTCGTGGTGCGCTCGCCACGGTGATGGTCGCCTGGCCGGTCGAGGTCGAGCCACCGCCCTGGGCACTCCCACCTCCGGCGGTGCCGCCACCACTGCTGCCGCCGCCAGCCGACGCGATGCCGCCGCCGGTCAGGGAGCTGCCGCTGCCGCTGTCAGGGCGCGCGTTGCCGACGCTGCCGGTGTTGGTGCCGCAGGCGACTGAGAAGACGAGAACGCCGAGAAGAAGGGCTCGCATGGCGGCGCCGTCTACCGCAGCTCGCCGCAGCGGCACCGTCTCTGAAACCGCACACCCCGCTCGTCGACGAAACGTTCCTCCACTACGGTGGGCGCCATCATGACGACGAAGCTGAAGGTCGGAGTTCTCGGTGCGACGGGCATGGTGGGCCAGCGGTTCGTCTCACTGCTCGCCAATCACCCCTGGTTCGAGGTGGTCGTGGTCGGCGCGAGCCCCTCGTCGGCCGGCAAGTCGTACGCCGAGGCCGTGGGAGGCCGGTGGTCGCTGCCCGGGGGCATTCCCGCTGCCGCCTCGAAGCTCACCGTCGTCGATGCGAGCGACGTGCAGAAGGTCGCAGGCCAGGTCGACTTCGTCTTCTGCGCCGTCGACATGCCGAAAGACGCGACCGCGAAGCTCGAGGAGGACTACGCGAAGGCCGAGACGCCCGTCGTCTCGAACAACTCCGCGCACCGGTGGACGAGCGACGTCCCCATGTTCATTCCCGAGATCAACGATGGCCACGTCGCCGTCATCGACGCCCAGCGCCGCCGCCTCGGCACGAAGCGCGGGTTCATCACCGTGAAGCCGAACTGCTCGATTCAGAGCTACGTGCCCGCGCTCCACCCGCTCAAGGCGTTCGGGCCCACGAAGCTCGCGGTGTGCACGTACCAGGCGATCTCGGGAGCCGGGAAGACGTTCGAGTCGTGGCCCGAGATGGTCGACAACGTCATTCCCTTCATCAAGGGCGAAGAAGAGAAGAGCGAGCAGGAGCCGCTGAAGATCTGGGGCCAGGTCGTCGATGGCCGAATCGTCGCCGCCAGCTCGCCCACCATCACCGCGCAGTGCATTCGGGTGCCGGTCTCCGATGGCCACATGGCTGCGGTGTTCGTCGCCTTCGAGAAGAAGCCGACGAAGGAGCAGATTCTCGAGGCGTGGCGTGCGGCTTCGGGCAAGCCGCAGCAGCTGAAGCTCCCCAGCGCACCGACGCCGTTCCTCACCTACTTCGAAGACGACGCCCGCCCGCAGACGAAGCTCGATCGCGACGTGGGCAACGGCCAGGGCATCAGCATCGGCCGGCTGCGCACCGACGCGGTGTTCGACTGGCGCTTCGTCGCGCTCTCGCACAACACCGTGCGCGGCGCCGCGGGTGGTGCCGTGCTCACGGCGGAGCTGTTGAAGGCCGAGGGCTGGCTCAGCGCGAAGTGACGTTCAGAAGGTGACCATCGCGGCCAGCTCTCCACCGAGCGCGAGGCGCCGGCCGCTGGTGCGCGTGGCGTCGAAGTCGGTCAGCTGGTGCTCGGAGTCGAGCACGAACCCCTCGAGCATGAAGGCGAGGTACTTGCTGAGGCGCAGCTCGTAGCCGAGCGTTCCGCCAGCGTTGTGCAGCAGGCCGGGCCCCGTGCCCGCGAGCACCGCCGTCGCCATCGACGGCATCGACCCATCGGCTGGCATCGACGGGTACGAGTACGAGGGGCGCACCGCAGACCGGTTCAGCACGCGCGCGAGGCCGGCCGTGCCATAGACGAAGTGCATGTCGGTGAAGCCGTGCCGCGCCGAGACGAAGCCGCCCCACTCGTCGACGTCCTGCGGGCCACCGAAGCCGAGACCCAGCAGGCCGATGTTGGCCATGTTGCGGCCGAGAGACAGCTCGGAGCGCACCGTGGTGCGGCCGAAGGTGACGTCGGCGAACGCGGTGACGCCGCCCGAGAGCGCGCGCCGCTGGCTCTGCGTGCCGAAGCCGAGCAGCACCGACGTCGCGATGCCCGAGACGCCCACCCGGCCCTTGCCGACGAGCCACGCGCCGCGCACCGCGAACGTCGGCACGCCCGACAGCTCGAAGGCGCTGTCCTTCGCGGTGGCGTTGGCGCCCTCCATGCCGACGGCGCCCGCGAGCTCGAAGCCGCCCACCACTCCGAGCACCTTCACCTGCTGGCGCATGAAGCCCGTGTTGCCCGAGAGGAACCGGGTGCCGACGAGGTTGGCGCCGTGGGCGTTCACCGGCGCGTGCAGGTCCCAGTCCTGGCCGGCGACGATGGAGAACTTCGGGGTGGGCGCCCACTCGATGCGCGCGAGCCGCAGGCGGGGCAGCGACACCACCGTCGGAGACGCCTTCGAGAAGTCGACGAAGTCGACTTCGAGCTGCCCGCGCACCTGGCCCGTCTCGTTCACGGCGAGGCCCAGCCGCGACTGGGCGACCTGAAAGGTGAGCCGTGGGTCGCCTGGCGCGACGGAGATGACGGGGTTGCCCGCAGCCGTGATGGCGCTCGCGTTGGGCTGCCCGAACGACTCCACGGCCCCGGAGGACGGAATGACGGCAGGCTTCAACGTCGCGTACGGCCGCAACAGGCTGAGCACCGTCTCGGCGGCAGACGGCGGCTGCTGCACGCTCACAGCTGGCTGCTGCGGCTCTTCGGCCCGGGCCTGGTGCGAGAGCACCAACAGGATGATGACGAGGCGCTTCATGAGCGGCTCCCTGCGTCGAGCGAGTGCGTGCCTTCGATGAGCTGGTGAAGGTCGTGCACGACGTCTCGGAGCGAAGTCGCCTGGCCGTTGAGCTCCTGTGCGGCGCTGGCGATCTCTTCGGCGTTCGCGGCGGTGTGCTGGGTCGAGGTGTCGAGCGCGCGCAGGCCGTGGCCCACCTCGCCGATGTTGTCGGCCTGCTCCGACGAGGCCTTCGCGATGCCCGAGAGCAGCTCGCCGACCTGTCGCACGTCGTTGGCGAGCGCCGTGAACCCTGCGCTGCTGCCGGTGACGAGCGTGGCGCCTTCGGAGATGCCCGACACCGTGCGGTCGATGAGGTCGGCGCTCGTCTTCGAGGCCTCGGCGCAGCGCATGGCCAGCGCGCGCACCTGCTCGGCCACCACCGCGAAGCCGGCTCCTGCCGTGCCGGCCCGCGCCGCTTCGATGGCGGCGTTGAGCGCGAGCAGGTTCGTCTGAAACGCGATGTCGTCGATGGTCTTCACCACCTTGCTCACCTCGCGACCGGTCTCGGTGACGCGGCCCATGTGCGTGGTGACCTCGGCGAGCTGGCGGGTGGCGTGCTCGACCTGGTCGGTGGTCGCGCGCATCAGCCGCTGCACTTCTCCAGCGTCGTTCGCGTTTCGCTTCGTGCGCGACGACACGCCATCCATCGCGGTCGACGACTGCTGCAGCGCCGACGCAGACGAGATGGAGTCGTGCGCGAGCGACTCCGAGACGCGCGCCACCATCTGCGAGGCGTCGGCGACGTGGGCGCTGCCCTCCTCGAGCGACTCGATGGCCTGCTCGAGCGGTTTCGAGATGCGCCGCGCCACGACGATCGACATGATCAGCGACGCCAGCAGGCCCAGCGTCGAGATCACCACGGCGATGCGAACGACCGCGTTGACGTTGGCGCGCACGTCGTCGGTGTACACGCCAGCGCCGATGACCCAGCCCCACCGCGGCATCAGCTTCACGTACGAGACCTTCGGCACCGGCGCCTCGGAGCCCGGCTTCGGCCACAGGTAGTCGACGTGCGCGTCGTGGTTGGGTGAGCCGCTGACGCCCTTGACCATTTCGACGAAGAGCAGCTTGCCCTTCGGGTCCTTCTTCGCCGACAGGTCCTGGCCGTCGAGCGCGGGGTTCATCGGGTGCATCACCATCGTGGGGTGCAGGTCGTTCACCCAGACGTAGTTCTCACCGTCGAAGCGCAGCCGCCTGAGGTGGTCGAGGGCCGCGGCCTGGGCCTGGGCCCGCGTCAACGTGCCCTTCACCTCGAGCTCTTCGTAGAGCGCCACCTGTGAGCTGGCGGCTTCGACCGCGGCCTGTGGGTACTCCGACCTCGCGTCGAGCAGCAGGTCTCGAAAGCGCCAGGTGGTCCACCCGAGCACACCCGCGATGATCAGGTTCGAGAGGATGATCAGCGTGACGATGCGTGTCTTCAGACTCGACGATCGACTTCCACGGCGTTCGCTCATGAAGGACCTCTGGAGTCCGCCTGTGCAAGGTCGGCTCCAGCAGCGATCGAAGAGCAAAGTCAGCGAACTCTGTTGAGGGTCTGCTGAGATGGTGGCTCAGGTACAACCCGCCCCATTGTCAGAAGTGTGACGCAGCGTTGATCAGGGTCAGCCGATCAGAGGGCGGCGTCGAACCGATCGAGGAAGTAGTTGGCGACGGTGATGTCGGCCTTGCGGCCCTGCGTGGTGACCCGGCCGAAGTTGTCGAGGCCGAGGCGCTCGGTGGAGCGGGTC
Source organism: Archangiaceae bacterium (assembly GCA_016879935.1). Lineage (GTDB taxonomy): Bacteria > Myxococcota > Myxococcia > Myxococcales > Myxococcaceae > Xiheimicrobium. The sequence goes on from JAACJQ010000356.1 coordinate 10,199, forward strand.
TTGCCGACCCCGCGCTCGAGCTCGAGGGTGAACGCGGAGTCGACGCCGGCAGTCACCTTCCACGAGGTGTCCTTCTTCGTGGCCGACTCGGGCAGCAGCCACTTCGCGGTCGAGAGCAGGCGGGTCGCATCTTGCGGCGTCTTGCACTCGGCCCCAGCGAGTCTGCCTTGACCGTTCACGAGCACCGCGCGCTTCTGGGTCGGCTTCTCGGCTCCCTTCGGCGTGAGGCCCAGCTCGAAGAGCGCGCCGAACTCGGTCTGCACGGCCTTCTCGGGCACGTTGACGGTCGCGTCTTTCACGTCGTCGAAGAGCGCGGGCAGCGAGTCGCCGAAGGGAATCACCTTCCACGGGTTGCCGAGCACCTCGATGTCGGTGGAGCCGCCGAAGAGCGCCTGCGTCGACTTCTGGAGCTTGGCGTAGGTGGTGGCCTCGGTCGGGGTCGTCTTCGCAGCGAGCGCCTGCGCGATGGCGTTGACCTGCTTGACGGCGAACGCGTCGCCGAGGGTCGCGGGCTGAGCGACCTGCTGTGCCTGGGCGGCGGCCTGCGTGTGCTGCACCGGCGCCTGCTGCTGCATCGGCGCGGCCTCGGCGGCCCGTTGCATCTCTTGAATCAACCGCACGCGATCGGCCGGCGTCTTGGGCACTTCCTGACCGATGGGGGCGGGCTTGCGCTCGTTCTGATTCATGGGCGGCACTCTCTCGAACTTCGGCCCTGGAGTGAAGCTCCCGCGCCTCGACGGTGAAACCCGAGGCTGACACCGCGCGCGCTGGCGATTCCTTCGTCAATCGGAGGCGTTGGGCGACCTGAAAACCCGATTCAAAGTGAGGCTTCGAGAAGGCGTCTCGGGAGTACGACGCAGCCCGCGTCGGTGACCCAGGAGAGAAGAATGCGCTCGATGCTGATGCTGTGTCTCGTCGTCCTGCCGACCGCGTGTGGTGCACCCCAACTCATGTCCGATGCAGGCCAGGGTGGTGGAACCGCGATGGGCGGAGGCGGCGGCGCTGCGACTGCGGGTGGCGCTGCGATGGGCGGTGGTGCTGGGGCTGACGCGGGTTCGCTTCCACGCATCGACTCCATCGTTCCTGCGACCGTCACTGCGGGTGAGCAGCTCGTGGTCCTGGGCGAAGGGCTTGCCGCGTCAGACGTTCAGCTCATCGAGATCGACTCGACGCAGCTTCGACGTTCGGCCATCAAGCCTGGCAGCACCGATCGCGTGACGCTGCTCGACGCGCCAGCGGTGATCGGCCTTCCGGCGGCGGGCAAGGTGGTGACGCTCTCCATCACCACGTCGATGGGGAAAGCGCAGGGCACCTTCACCCTGCTGCCAGGGACGTCGACGACGCTGCAGACCAACACGACGCTGACCCCTCGAGGCATCGCACCCGGAGGCCCGATTCAGCCGGGCACGGTCTCGACGCTCATCGTCGACGTGAAGATCGCCGCGAGCCGCGCCGAGATCTTCGACGTCAGCGCCGCGGTGGAGGGCACTGGCTTCACCCTCGTCGACGTGGTGCCCGGCGCCATCGCGGTTCCCGCTTCGTCGGCCCTCACTCCGGTGGTGACGCCGGTGAGCGTGACGGTGCGCGCAGGCACCACGGGAACGGGGCAGGTCGGCCTCAAGGTGCGCCCCCGCACGGTGCCGCGAGACGGGAGCATTCTCATTCCCCGCGTCGCGCTCGAGATCGGCGCCACACCTGCGCTGGCCGACGGTGTGCTCTTCGGCGACGTGCAGATGTTCGGGCCTCACGGGTTGGACACATCGACCTTCGTGCCCACCGTTCGCGTGCTCTCGGACCGCGCCACGACCAGCCCGCTCGTTCACTTCGAGCTCGGCGTCGGCACGCCAGACGGCGGCTCGTTGTCCGTCACCAACGTCGTCGCGCCCGCGGGGTGGAACCCGATGGTCTCTGGCTCGACGAGCGGCCTGTCGCCGGGCGTGCTCTCGACGCTCAACGTCGCGCTCAGGCCCACGGTGGCAGACGGTGGCTTCGACGTGCCCAACGGCGAGTTCTCGTTCAACGTCGAGGATGCCGCGACGGGCAAGTCGCGCGCCTTTCGCGGGCAGGTGCAGCTCGTTCACTGAGTCGATCGAACACCGGCGTTCGTGCAGCTGAAGGCGGTCGTCGCGAACGAGAGCGGTGACGGGCACACGTCGATGCGCGGGCGCGCGTGAAGAGGCCGCGTCTGCGCAGGTCGATGATGGAGCCGTAGGAACTGCGGCGTGCCTCAGGCCGGCGCGTTGGCCGGCAGGTTGCGCAGGGCGAAGAGGCCGAGCGCGGTCGCGACGAGCGGCCACACGAGCAGGCCCAGACAGAAGCCGACGCTGGTGCCGGCGAGCGAGAGCCCGAGCTCGATGACGGGCCGAATCGACAACGTCGCGAGCGCCACCCGAAAGCCCTGGTCGCTCGTGAGCCCTGCCTCCTTCCCGCGAAACGGCATGAGGAGTTGATTGGCGAGGAAGGCACCGAGCGGCGCGGTGATGGCGAGCCCGACGACTCCGAAGACAATCAAGAGCAGCATCATTCCGACGATGAGGCGGCCCTTCCACTCCGTGAGGAACCGCTCGAGCGATGCGGAGTCGATGTGCAACCGCTCCTCCCCGATGAGGGCCATCACCTGGGAGACCTGCGTCGGTTCACGCCGGTCGGTGTCGATGATGACGGTGCGGCGAACGATGAGCGCATGCTCGGTGATGAGGTTGCGCGGCACCTTCTCGTCGGGGTCGACGAGCAGCAACCGGCCTTCTCCGTCCCAGCGAGGCAGGCGAGGCCCGTCGACGCGAACGGTGTCGTGCTCGACGATGATGGGGTCCCACTTCGAGTCGTACGAGCGGGCCAGCTCGAGCGCCTCTCGCTGGAAATCGAGGCCGCGAGCGAGACCGAGCCCCGCCTGCAGCAGGCCCTGCAAGACGAGCATCGGCAGCAACACCGCGCCGGTCGACCACGTGCGCGCCTTCTCCCAGTTCGAGGGAAGGGCGAAGAGCAGCAGCCGATGCAGGAACGAAGGCATGCACCGAGGTTACACCCGCGTGCCGGTGCCTTTGATTCCGACGTCAACGCCGTGCGATGAGGCGCCCATGAAGCGCTTCGTTCTGCCTCTGCTGCTCGTCGTCGCGTGCACGCCGGTGTTGCCGCCCAATGGCCCCGCCGATTCGGGAGCGCCGGTGGCCGTCGAAGATTCGGGTGTGCCGGTGCAGGACTCGGGCGTCGTCGTCATCGACGCAGGGGTCGATGCGGGCGTCGATGCGGGCGCGGTCGTCGTCGATGCCGGAGTCGCCGATGCCGGCCGAGATCCACTCGTGTTGATGCGGCCCTTCGACGTGACCGTGCCCGTGGGCTACCGCGCTGATCAACCGGTGCCGTTGGTCGTCGTGCTCCACGGCTACACCGCGACCGCGCAGGTGCAGGACACGTACTTCGGCCTCTCGCGCCTCGCGCAGCAGCGCACCTTCCTCGTCGCGTTGCCGAACGGGCTGCGGGACGACACCCAGCAGCAGTACTGGAACGCCACCGATGCGTGCTGCGCGTTCGGCAAGACGAACGACGATGTCGCGTACCTCACGGCGGTGATTCGCGACGTGCAGGCGCGCTACGCGGTCGACCCCAAGCGCATCTTCCTGGTCGGTCACTCGAACGGAGGCTTCATGGCGCACCGGCTCGCGTGCGACCGCTCGAGCCTCATCGCCGGCATCGTCGCCCTCGCAGGAGACGTCTGGGCCGACGCATCGAAGTGCAACCCGACTGATCCGATCGCGGTGCTCCAGGTGCACGGCACGCTCGACCCCGTCATCAACTACCTCGGTGGAGCCACCGTCGGTCAGCCGCCATACCCCTCGGCGAAGAACTCGGTGCGCACGTGGGGCGCGAAGAACCGGTGCACGGGCACGAACCTCTCGCCCATCGGCGGCAACCTCGACCTCGTCACCGCGCTGCTGGGCGACGAGACCGAGCGCGAGGGCTTCACGGGCTGCCCTGCGAACTCGGCCGCCGAGCTGTGGACCATCAACGCCGCCGGCCACCTGCCCGTGCTCAACGACCAGTTCGCCGAGCGCATCTACACGTGGCTGCTCGCGCACGCGAAGCCGTGAGCGTCAACGCGTGCGCCTGCAGTGTCTCGCGCGAGTCGCGCGCTCGCCCACACGACGCACTCGCCCGCACGACGCACTCGCCCGCACGACGCACTCGTGCGCCCGCACCACGCGAGGCCGTCGGTCACCCTGCCTTCCGTTTGAGCACGGAGGCGGCGAGGTCACCGCCCGACGCTCCGACTGGGAGTGACGCGAGCAACCGGCTGGCGACGTCGGCCACGCTCTCTCCGCCGAGAATCGCGAGCGGCCCGAGGTGTTGGGTGAGCGTCGCGGCGAGTTGCTGGTTGCCCAGGCTCTTCAGCGTCGCGATGAGCTCGGGCTGCATCGCCTCCATCTGCGCGCGAAACGCGTTGACCTGTGCCGCCAGAGCCCGCTCCTCGACCTCTGCGTGACGCGTCTTCGCGGCAGCCTGCGCCTGACTCGACAGCTCGAGCGCCTCTGCCTCGGTCTTCGCCTTGCCCAGCGCCTCGATGCGCACCGCCTCCACCTTTGCCTCTGCTTTCGCCGACAGCAGCGCGCGTCGTGCGGCCTCGAGCTCCAGCTCCGCATGCTGCGTCTGCCGCTGCGCTTCGAACACCGCACGGTCCACCGCGTGCTTCGCCTGCTCCGTCACCAGCCGCAGCTCCTCCTTCTTGCGCGCGACCTCCGACGAGATGGCGCTGCGCTGCGCGTCGGTGAGCAGTTGGTCGACGTCGCCATCGAGGATCTGCACCTCGAGCACCTCGACGTCGTAGACGAGCATGCCGTTCTCTTCGAACTCGCGGCCGGTGCGCTTGTCGCCCTTCTTTTCGCCGAGCACCGCGCTGCGCAGAATCTCGGTGCTGCCCGCGTGGAAGCGCTCGATGGGCGTCGAGCGCACGGCCGCGCGCACGAGGCTGCCGAGGTGGTCGCACAGCAGCGCGACGTAGTTGCTCACGTTGAACCAGCGCGCGTCGTCGGTGCCAGAGGTGCTGGCGAAGCTCACCCGGTACGAGAGCCGCACCTCCAGCTGCACGTGGTCGTTCGTGCGCACCTCGAGCCGGTCAGACACCTTGTTGCCGTCGACGAGCAGAAAACACGTGGGCAACGTCGCCGCGTCGGTCTTCGGTGTGCCAGTCGAGAGCGCGAGCACGCCGAGCTCTTCGTCGAAGTCGAGGATGCGCACCTGCGGGCCCTTCACCACCTCGCGCCGCGTCTTCGCCGTCACCAGCACCGCGTAGCTCGGCGGAATCGTGATGGCCGGAGCCCGCTTGCCGTCGTACCCCTTGAGCCCCCACCGCTTCACCGTCTCGGGGTCGAGCGGCCGCTGCACCACCTGCACCTTCGTCGGGTCGGGCAGGAACGCGGCAGGCCCGGCGATGGTGCGAATCTGCCCGGTGGCCAGCTCGCGCACGTAGATGGCTTCTTTCTCGGCGAGCGGAATCGACGCGACCTCGCCGAGCACCTCGAGCGCCTCGGTGGGAAAGAAGAAGCCCTCGCGGCCCGAGAGAAACAGCTCCTGGCCCGCGGTGTACGTGCCCGGCGCGACCTGCTCGCCCGCCTTCGCTTCGAAGGTCTTCACCACGCGCACGTGCAGGCCCTTGTCCTTGCGCATCGCGTAGGCCGAGAAGACGCGCGTGTTCTGCAGGGTGACGAACTCCTCCCACGCCTCGGGGAAGACGACGCCCGGCCCGCGCACGAACCGCCGTTGCCCTCGCGGCCCGCGCAGCACGCAGTACTGGCCGTCGAGCAGCGACACCGCGTTGCGCACGTACGAGCCGCTCGCGTCGGGCAACACCTCGAGCCCCGTCTTCGGCAGGTAGAAGCTCACCTCGCTGCCCTTGATGATGCGCTCGGTGCCGATGGCCGCCGGGTCGCCCTCGATGCGCTCGTACACGCGCACGCGCAGGTACTGGTCTTCGAACAGCTCATGCCCCGCGACGACGCGCGCTTTCTGCCCTGGCCACAGCGGAAACGACGCAGGGCCCGAGACGACGACGCGGCGGCCCTGGAGCAGCTCGATGGCCGAGTTGCTGCCCTTCACCGGCTTCGTCGCCGGGTCCTTCGCGGGGTTCTCGAGCACCACGTACTGCGTGCTCGACGCGGCGGTGAAGGGGCACACGCCCGAGGCGCCGTCTTCTCCGCGCACCGGGGTGAAGCGCTCGGCCTTGAAGTCGACGAGCCGCTCGGTGTTCGAGAGCGAGATCTTCGTCGGCCCCACGTAGAGCACGATGTCGCCCTTGGTGAGGTCCTGCACGTAGGCGTACTCGTTGGAAGCGATGAGAATGTCGCGCTCGCGGACGTCACGGTCGGCCATGGTGGGCTCCTGTTGAGAAGTGGAGCCGTCTCTCAGTGCGAGTCAGGTGCCAGCGCGGCCCCGCAGGGAAGACGGGCGGGGTGCTCCGTTTCAGCGCAACGCGCGCGACCGCATCGAGGCAAGCTGCGCCGTCGCGGACCAGGAGGTGCTCCATGTCGTTGTGTCTCTCGTGCGGGCTGTGTTGCGACGGAACGCTCTTCAGCAACGTGCCGCTCGAGGCCGGCGAGGCGGCGCGCCTGAAGGGCAGGGTCTCGCTCGTGCGTGGAGGCGGCGCGATGAAGCAGCCCTGCCGCGCGCTCGAGGGCGTGTCGTGTCGCGTCTACGAAGAGCGACCTCAAACGTGCCGAAAGTTCCGCTGCCTCGCCCTGCAGCAGCTCGAGGCCGGTGAGGTGTCGGAGGGCGACGCGCAGGCCTTCATCGCCGAGGTCTTCGCGCGGCGCCGCCGGGTCGCCGAGACGCTCGACCTCGACGACGAGCCGCAGGCGCTGAAGCTCGCGAGAGCGCAGGCGAAAGCCGGCACCATCTCGCCCGAGACGTTGAACGCGCTCGAACGGCTGACCCGATTGCTGATGTTCCTGAACCTGTCGCAGGGGAGTTCGTGATGAGCGCGTTTCACCCAGACCTGTGGCTCGCCCGATTCATGCCGAACTTCTCGTTCGGTCCGCGAATGGTGTCGTTCATTCGTGGGCGCACGAAGCGCGGCGCGATTCCCGTGCTGCCCGACGTGACGGTCGAAGACGTCGACGTGCCTGCGAGCGGAGAATCGCCTGCCGTCTCGTTGCGGTTGTACCAGCCGAAGTCCCTGGCGGCGCCAGCTCCCGCGATGCTGTGGACCCACGGCGGCGGCTTCATCATCGGCAGCCCCGAGCAGGACGAGACGAACAACCTCGCGTTCGTGCGTGAGCTTGGCATCACCATCGCGGCGGTGCGGTATCGCCTGGCGCCCGAACATCAGGCCCCTGCTGCCGTCGAAGACGCGTACGCGGCGCTGCGCTGGCTGCACCAGAACTCGGCGCGCCTGAACGTCGACCCGAACCGCATCGCCCTCGGCGGAGCGAGCGCAGGTGGCGGCCTCGCGGCGACGCTGGCGTTGGTGGCGCACGATCGAAAGGAAGTGCGGCCTGCGTTTCAATTGCTGGTGTACCCGATGCTCGACGACCGCACGGTGACGCGCACCGACCTCGACCTTCGCAACGTGCGCGTGTGGACGCAGGGCAGCAACACCTTCGCGTGGTCGGTCTACCTGGGGCACGCGCCCGGAGCGCCGTCAGCCTCCGAGTACGCCGCGGCCGCGCGCCGGAAGGACCTGTCGGGTCTTCCGCCCGCGTGGATCGGCGTGGGCACGCTCGATCTCTTTCACGATGAAGATCTCGCCTACGCGAAGCGGCTCGACGACGCGGGCGTTCGGTGCGAGCTGCACGTCATCACCGGCGCATTTCACGGCTTCGACGTGATGTTCTCGAAGAGCGGGGTCGCGAAGGCGTTCTGGAGAGAGCAGGCGCGCGCGCTGAAGGCGGCGCTCCTTCCCTGACGTTCAGCGAAGCGCGAGCTCGAAGTCGCGTTCATCGAAGGGCACGGCTGTCGGGCGCGGGTTCAGAACGAGCACCGGCGGGTCGGCGTCCTCCGAGCACGCGAGCTCGAGGAGCGGCAGCAACGCCAGCCGTTCGGCTCCGATGGGGCTCTCGACTCCGGCGTCGTAGCGACGACCGGCGGTCTTCCTCGAGGTGTCGCGGCGCAGCACCCAGCACGTGTCGGTGATGAGGCTGAGCTCGCGCGCGAGTGGCTCGTAGCGGTCTGGGCCCGCCGCGCGCTCGAGCAGCTCCTGCGCCGTCGGTCGGGCGAGGCTCCATGCAGCTTGAACGACGGCCGAGAGCGGCGCGTCGGCCGGGAGCTGCGCGTTCACCGGCGCGACCTGCTGCTTCGACACCTGCGGCCTGCGCTCGTCGACGACGACGATGAAGTGCTGCTCGTCGCCTCCGCCGTGCCGAATCGCGCCGATGGTCGGCACCGCTCGACGAATGAGCGAGGCGAGCTTCGTCTTCGAGACGCGCTGGCCGCGGTAGACGACGACCGCGCGCGCGGGATTCAAGGTCAAAGCTCCTGCACCTTGCCGCTGCGGAACGTCTTCGGGTCGAGCGCCCCTTCGCTCGCCTGCAGAATGAGCCCGGCAGCGCCGCTCGTCTCGGTCTGAGACGCGCGTGACCACGAGACGACCGCGATGCTCCCCTCGGCAGCCTGGGTCAGCACCTTCACGTCGTCGACCGCGTGCTGCAGCGAGACCGGCGTCGGATACCGCAGCGTGAAGCGGCCCAGCAGCACCAGCCCGGAGCCTTCGCGGGTGACTGCGCCGCCCTCACGCAGCTCGAGCCCCGCGGGGATGGTGTCGACCAGCACTTCGACCCGCTGCGTGGCGTCGATTCGCTTCTGCGCGAACTCGCGCAGCGTGACTTCACGCCCGTTCTTCAGGGTGACACGCGCCTCGGGGTTCTTCGCCGTCTTCACCAGCAGCGCGCGGTCGCTCTTGAAGGTGCTCACGATCTCCGCGTCGCCTGCCGGGTTGGCGTGCCCGAACGAGGTGAAGAGCACCTGCGGTGTCGCGGCACAGCCACAGAGAGAGACGAGCAGGCAGAGAAGCTGGCTTCGCATCACGCCGTCATACTCCGGCGTGGCGTCGAGGGAGCCGGAAGGTCGATGGCGACCGAACGCCGCCACCGACCGCCCTGAGGTCAGCCGCGGCGTCTGCGGAGCAGCCCAACGAGCGCAACGACGGCGAAGAGGAGCTGGCCGTCGACCGACGAGCATCCAGCGCAGCCGCCGCCGTTGCTGGCGCCACCACCGCCAGCGCCACCAGCCGTCGCGGAGCCACCCGCCGTCGCAGAGCCACCAGCCGTCGCAGAGCCGCCCGCCGTCGCAGAGCCACCAGCCGTCGCAGAGCCACCAGCCGTCGCAGAGCCACCAGCCGTCGCAGAGCCACCAGCCGTCGCAGAGCCGCCAGCCGTCGCAGAGCCACCAGCCGTCGCAGAGCCGCCAGCCGTCGCAGAGCCGCCAGCCGTCGCAGAGCCGCCAGCCGTCGCGGAGCCGCCAGCCGTCGCGGAGCCGCCACCGACTCCGCTCGAACCGCCTGCCGACGCCGAGCCACCACCAACTCCGCTCGAGCCACCTCCGGCACCGGTGCCGGCGTCACTGCCTGCGTACCCGGCGTCCATCAGCGGCGGCAGGAAGCCACCATCGATTCGCACGCCCGCGTCGAAGTACGCCGACGCCGACGTCACCAACACCACGCTCTCGGTCTGCCCGAAATACGCGGGCTCGGTGATGATGAACGTCGTCTGGCCTGCGTTCAGCGTGACGCCGATGTCGAGGTACTGCATCGGCGTGCAGTTGAGACCACACGTGTTGCTGCGGGTGACGTAGCCATTCGTCTGCACGACGTAGTCGCCGGACACGGGCGCCGTGAACGACCACACCACGTCGGGGTTGCCGGTGTAGCCACAGGTCGAGCACCCGCCGTCAGTCGTGCAGGTCGAGCCGCCGTCGCCTCCTCGTGGCAGGTCGTCCATCGCGTCGATCAGCGGCGTGGAGTTCTGCACGCCGAGCTGGAGCGCCTGGGGCAGCGTGCACGAATCGTTCGACGGCGGAATCACCTGGTTCACCGACAGCGTGAAGTCGGTGCCGAGCGAGTAGGGCGACTCCACGACGACGAATGAGGGGACTCCCGCCGTGCCCGACATGACGCTCGACGTCGACAAACAGCCTCCGTCGCAGCCTGCGCGCGCCCACGAGGTCGTGACCCAGCCTGCATCGGCGATGGCAGTCGCGCGCCACGCCCCGCTTGCAGGAGGCGTGAGCTGGTAGACGACGTCTGGCCCGCTCCAGAGCCCGCACGAGAAGTCGTCTTGCGCGCCGAGGGTGGTGCCAGAGACGGGCACGCCGACCGAGATGGGCAGCGGCGCCGTGCAGCGGTCGTTCGGCGGAGGCACGATGAAGCGCGCGAGCACCTGGCCAGACGTGTACTCGTCGCCGTCGACGATGAGGTACGCCGTTTGTCCCGCGACGAGGTCGAGCAACATCGGGCCCCACGTCGTCGGCTGGCAGCCCGCGCCACAGGTGCCCACGCTCACCGAGAGCATGCCGGGTGCAGTGATGAGGTAGCGGCCCGTCGCCGTCGCGGTCAGTGAGAAGACGACGTCGGGGTAGCCGGCCGCGCCACACGTGCCGAGCATCGGCCCCGCGTCGACCGCACCACCACCGTCACCCGAGAAGGCGCCACCGCCTCCCGCGCCCGGCCCACCCGCCGTCGAGCCACCACCACCGTAGCCACCGCCGTACGCCGAACCGCCACCGTACGCGCTGCCACCACCGAAGCCGCCGGTGTTCACCCCGCCGTCAGGGAAGATGTCGTCGAGCGCGCCCAGCATCGCGACCGGAGCTCCGACGCCCAGGGTCAGCGCCTGAGGCGCCGAGCAGTTGTCGTTGGCGGGTGCCATCACCTGGTTCACCACGAATTGAAACGGCGCTTCGTCCCAGTTGCTGACCGACAGCTTCACCGTCTCGCCAGCGTTCGCGCGAATCACGAGTCGGCTCTGGCAGAGGCTGTACGTGCCGCCGTCAGCGGGGCAGCCCCGCGTCGCTCCGAAGATGACGCCGCCATCACCCGTCGTCGAGTTGACCGAGTACACACCCGCGCTGTTGGCGGTGAAGGTGTAGAAGACCTCTCCCGAGCCGTACGAGCAGAGGAAGTCAGGCGCTGCGCCGGCCGTCACGCCGTTCACCGGCACCCCGAAGGTGACCGGGAGCGCGTTCACGCAGAGGTCGTTCGACGGCACGGTGATGGGGTCGACGCGGAGCGTGCCTGACTGGGCCACGTCTTCGATGGTGACGATGACCGGTGCACCAGCCGCGAGGTCGAGGTCGACGCGCCCATACCGGTTCGACGCCAGACACGCGCCAGCACACGAGCCCTGGCTCACGCTCATGCTGAACGACGAGGCGAAGCGGTAGCGCCCCGTGGCGGTCGGCGTGAAGCGGTAGTGCACGTCACCCAGCCCCGCGGTGCCGCAGAACACGACGCCACCATCGGTGCCGGCGGCCGGCAGGTCGTCGACGGAGTTGGTGGTGTCGACCGCGACCGGCGTTCCCACCGTGAGCACCGTCGGCGTGCTGCACTGGTCGTTCACCGGCGGCGTCACCGGCTGCGCGACGACCTGAAACGACCCCTCGCTCCACGAGGCGACCGCGAGTGAAGCGCTGCCACCCGGCGGCAACCGGAACGTCGTGCCCGAGGACCACCACGAGTACTGGCACACGAACGAGGTCGAGTCGCAGGTCGGAGCACCGGGCGTCACGACGAAGCCGCCCGCGTCCGAGCTTCCGTTCGCCGACGCCGTCGCGCGGAAGGTGCCACCGTCGGTCGAGGTCACCCGATAGAAGACGTCGGGGCCCTGGCCGCACGCCGTGTTCACGAGCGCACCGACCGTCGTCCCCACCACGGGCACGCCGATGGGCAGCGTCGTCGCGCCCGGGCAGAGGTCGTTCGACGGCACCACGAGCTGCTGCACTGAGAACGTCTGAACGCCGCTGCCGTCGAGCACCAGGAAGCTCGTCACGCCCGCCGTGAGGTCGAGGGTCAGCGCGCCGTAGTTCGACTGGCAGTTCGTGCCGCAGGTGCCGATGGAGTGTGAAATCGACCCGCCGCTCAGCTCGAAGCGATAGCGGCCGGTGACCGACGGCGTGAACGAATAGACGAGGTCGGCCGCTCCACTGGAGCCGCAGCCGGAGTAGCCGCCGTCGGTGCCGCCGTCGCCGCCACCGCTGCCGCCGAACGTGTCGTCGAAGGCGCTGGTGAAGTCGACCGTGCGGGTGCCGACGGTGATGGGCGCGGGTGCTGAACACGTCTCGTTCGTGGCGGGCGTGAAGCTGCGCACCTCGAACGTGAACGGCGTCGGGGTGATGGTGTCGACGACGAGGAAGTGGCTGGTGCCGGCGTTCGCGCGGAAGACCAAGGTGCTGTCGGGCCAGGTGTCACAGGTGGTCGAGACGAAGCCGCCGTCAGCGAGCCCGCCGGCGTCGATGCCCGAGCACCCCGTGCGCAGCCGGTACACGCTGGGCTGGTAGCCCGAGTACCCCGCGTCGGATGACACGGGCCCGGCGTCGACGAAGACGGCCGCGCGATACGCACCCGTCGAAGGTGCCGTGAACGAGTAGACGACGTCGGGGCCCCAGGTGCCGTACCAGCAGTCGAAGTCGTTGCTGGCCTCGACGGTGGTGCCCGTCACCACGGTGTTCGCCGGCACGGCGATGACACCACTGCAGCGGTCGTTGGCTGGGGCCAGCGCGGCGCTCTGTCGCTGAACGGGCTCGGGCGTCGCGGCGGGCGGCTCCATCGCGCACGAGCCGGCGAGGAGGACGACACAACAAGACAGCGCATAGAGGCGGTTCATCGACTCTCCCGGTTTCGTTCAGTGCTTCGACGCCTGAGCCTGCGAGCGTGAGACATCGGCCTGCCTCAGCGGCTGAGTGGCCGAGTCTGCCCCGCTCCGTTGCCGGGTGTGACCCACACGCGTCAATCAGGAGCCCCGAATGATGGCGCTCAACCCGGCTTCAAGCGTTCGCTCACCGCCTCGGCGATGCAGCGCTCCTCGTTGGTGGGAATGCACAGCACCTTCGCGCGCGAGACCCGTGTCGAGATGAGCGTCGAGTTCCTTCCGTTCGCCGCGTCGTCGATGGCGAGCCCGAGCCAGGCCAGCTTGCGCACGATGCGCCCGCGAATCGCCGACGAGCGCTCTCCGATGCCGGCCGTGAAGACGAGCGCGTCGAGCCCGCCGGCCGCCGTCGCCAGCGACGCCACTTCCCGCGCGCAGCGGTGCACGAAGTACTCGACTGCCTCTTTCGCGGCGCTCGACTCGTCTGCCAGCAGCGTGCGCATGTCGTTCGAGAGCCCCGAGAGGCCCTTCAGGCCCGACTCCTTGTAGAGGAGCGTCTCGAGCTCCTTCAGCGGCATGTGCTTCTGGTCGAGCAGATGGAGCAGCACGCCGGGGTCGATGGCGCCCGTGCGCGTGCCCATCGGCAGCCCGTCGATGGTCGAGAAGCCCATGGTGCTGGCGACGCTCCGCCCACCGTTGAGTGCGCACATCGACGCGCCGCTCCCCAGGTGCGCGACGACGACCTTGCCCTTCGCGACGTCGGGCGCGACGACCGCCAGCTGCTTCGCGATGAACTGGTACGAGAGGCCGTGAAAGCCGAAGCGTCGAATGCCCTCGTCGAAGAAGCGGCGGGGCAGGGCGTACGCCTCCTCGACGAAGCTGCGGGTGCGGTGGAAGGCGGTGTCGAAGCACGCCACCTGCGGCACGTTGGGGAAGGCGGCGCGCGCGGCCTTGATGCCCTGCACGTTGTGCGGCTGGTGCAGGGGCGCGAGCGGCACGAACGACTCCAGCGTCGCGAGCACGGCGTCGTCGATGCGCGCGGGCGCGGAGTAGGTGACGCCGCCGTGCACGACGCGGTGGCCGACGCCGACGACCTCGACCTCGGCGGTGCGCGTCACCTCGAGGGCCTTCGCCATCGCGGCCTCGCCGGTCTCTTCCAGCGTGCCGCGTGAGAGCTCGGTGACGCCGTCGTCGCCGAAGAGCGCGTACTTCACCGTCGAGCTGCCGGCGTTGAGCGTGAGAATCGCGGGGCGCATGGTGGCTCCTTCAGGTCGAGGGAACGGCCGACTTCCCCGTCTTGCGGAAGTGGGCTTCGAGCACGGCGACCGCACAGCTCGCCAGCCGCGTGGAGTCGTCGTCGGCCCGGCTCGTCAACATGATGGGCACCTGCGCGCCGACGACGAGCCCGGGGCCTTCGGCGTGCGCGACGAACGCGAGCTCTTTGGCGAGCATGTTGCCCGACTCGATGTTCGGCACCATGAGCACGTTCGCGCGGCCGGCCACGAGCGAGGTGATGCCCTTCGTGCGCGCGGCCTTGAGCGAGAGCGCGTTGTCCATCGCGAGCGGGCCGTCGACGATGCCGCCGGTGATTTGCCCGCGCTCGGCCATCTTCGAGAGAATCGCCGCGTCGAGCGTCGAGGGCATGGCGGGGTTCACCACCTCGACGGCCGAGAGCACGCCCACCTTGGGCTGCGCGTAGCCCAGCGCCTGCGCGAGGAAGATGGCGTTCTGCACGATGTCGACCTTCTCCTCGAGCGTAGGCGCGATGTTGATGGCGGCGTCGGTGACGAGCAGCAGCTCGCTCAGGCCCGGCACGTCCATCACGAAGACGTGGCTGATGCGGCGCACGCCGCGCAGGCCGCCCTCCTTCTTCACCACGGGCTTGAGCAGCTCGTCGGTGTGCAGCTTGCCCTTCATGAGCGCCTGCACGCTGCCCTGGTTCGCGAGGGCCACGGCCTTCTCGGCCGCGGGAATCGCGCCGCTGGCTTCGATGATCTCGAGCCCGTCGAGTGACGCGTTGAGCCCCTTCGCGACCGCGCGAATCTTCTCGACGTTGCCGATGAGAATCGGGCGAATGAGCTCGTGCTTGAAGCCGAGCAGCGCGCCCGCGAGCGACGCGTCGTCTTCGGGGCAGACCACGGCGGTGGCGAGCGGCTCGAGCGGCTCACACGCCTTCATCAGGCGCTCGATGTGCTGGTGGCGCACGACGGTGAGCGAAGGCAGTTCGTCGTCGGGCACCTCGATGCGCTCGGTCGGCGCGAGCACCTCGGCTTCTCCTTCGGCGATGACACGGCCGTCGGCGGTCTTCACCTCGGTGTCGAAGGTGACGCGCGCGTCGCCGAGCTTTCGTTTCACCGTCACCGTCGCGGTCACCGTGTCACCGATGCGCGCGCGCTCGGGGAAGCGGAAGGTCTGCGCGATGTAGCGCGTGCCCGGCCCGGGGAGCAGGTTGCCGAGCACCGCCGAGACCTGTGCTCCGGCCCAGAGCGGCGGCGCGACCGCGTCACTCTTGCCGTCGCCGTTCGGGTCGAACGAGGGCAGCACCAGCGGGTTCAGGTTGCCGCTCGCGTGCGCGAAGACCCAGAGGTCGTTTGCGGTGACTTCGCGGCGAATCGACGCCTTCGCGCCGACAACGAGTTCGTCGTACGTGGTGTTTCGAGCCATGCACGCAGGCTACGCGCAGCCGACCGCGTCGCTGAGTGACTTTGGTTGAAGCGAGAATCAGATCAGCTGATCAACCCAGCGAGCGAGGCGGTCGCGAGGCCGAAGCCGTGAAGCGCGTCACCTGTGCGGCCGAGTCGAGCGCGACGAGCGAGCGGATCAACCCAGCGAGCGAGGCGGTCGCGAGGCCGAAGTGGTGAAGCGCGTCACCTGTGCGGCCGAGTCGAGCGCGACGAGCGAGCGGAACAACCCAGCTCAGAACTCCAACGACCAGACGCTGCCGGCGCCGTTCGGCGTCACCCACGCCGACGCCTTCGGCCCGCGGTACGACTGATACTTGTTCGGGTCTTCCCCGATGATGAAGAGCGCGGTCGCGGCGATGGCCGACGCGAGGCCGACACCGCCACCGACGTACGACACGGCGAGCTGGGTGTTGATGGTGTTTCGCAGCGCTTCGGCCTCGGAGCGAACCGACTCGTCGCCTGCGGCCAGCGTGTCGCGCAGCGAGATGAACGAGCGCTCCGTGCCCGGCCCGTAGTTGTACTGCGCCTGGCCCTGCATGATGGCGAAGGTGGCGATGCCGGCGACCGCGACGCCGGTGGCGATGAACGCTCCGATGCGCAGGCCCCACTGCTTCTTCTCGTAGCCCTCGATGAAGTCGGGGCTGGGCATGAGCCGCACCGCTTCTTCCGTCACCTGGTCAGGCGCGATGCGCACCTGCTTCTGCACCGAGGTGAAGCCCTCTTTCTCGATGCGCAGCACGTGGGGCCCGCCGGGCACCGAGAGGCGCTGCAGCATGGGCGTGGTGCCGAGCTGCGTGCCGTCGACCTTCACCGCCGAGCCGTCCTCCGACGCGATGACGACGAGGAAGCCCTGACGCCCGTTCAGCAGCGGCGCGATGAGGGCCGCCACGTTCTCCTGCAGCTTCGAGACGAGGTCGGCTTCGCTGCTGCCCTTCACCTCGCGCGAGCTCACCCGCTTGCCCGACTTCACCTCGACGATGGCGAGGTCGAGCGTGAGGCCCGTGGTCGCCTTCTTCGCGTCGGTCAGGCGCGAGACCCGGCCGTTGAGCAGAAAGTCGACGCCGAGCTGGCCGGCGATGTTCGACGTGCACGAGTCGTCGTTGCAGCCCAGCAGCTGACGCTGACGGTCGAGCGAGAGCAGGGCGCGCACCTGATCAGACGTCGTCACCGTGAACATGCCCGTGCGGTCGATCTCGGTCGCAACCGAACCCGCCAGCATCGCCGCGATGGGCTCGTTGCCCGCCGTCGTCTGGAAGTCGGGCACGGCCATCTTCGGGTTGGTGTTGCCGTCGGCCACCCGCGCCTGGTCGGCGATGGTCTTGTCGGGCGTTTGCGTCAGCAACGTGGCGAGCGTGATGGCGAGCAACATCGGTGGACTCCCCCGTGGAAAAGACGAGGCAGCCTAACCGAACCCGTCTGGGCTGCAGCAACGTTCGGCGATCAACCCAGCGCACGGAACCCATGTCTGGCAGCCGGGAACGCAACGCTTGCGCTCGGCGGCGGGCCAGGGGCGTGACAGGCGGAGCGGCGCGAGGCGTGCAACAGGTCGTCGGGTGCGCTCCGCGTCCGACATCTTGAATGCGCACCGGGGGGACCCAACCCGGCTGGTGCAGATTCTCCGAGATGCGCAGCACGCGTGTGGCAACTGGTTGCCGGCGAGGGTGCTCTCGGAGATTGCCCGCGGGCTCGGCCTGCCGCGCGCGCGCGTCGAGGGCGTCGCGGGATTCTACGCCTTCTTGAACCTCAAGCCCGTCGGCCGCTTCCGCGTGCTCGTTTCGGACAACGTGACCGACCGCTTCGCTGGAAGCGCCGAGACGTGTGGCGCGCTCTGTCAGCGCCTCGGCGTGAAGCGTGGCCACGTGCGCAGCGACGGCCGCGTCTCGGTCGACTTCACCTCGTGTACGGGGCTGTGCGACCAGGGGCCCGCGCTGCTGGTGAACGGCCTCGCGATTCCCCAGGTGACGGGTGAGCGGCTCGACCAGGTCGTCAGGCTCATCGAGGCCGACACTCCCGTCGACGAATGGCCGGCGGACCTGCGGCGTGTGCAAGACGGCGTGCGTCTGCAGGGGCCCGTGCTCGGAGCGACGCTCGAGCCCGGAGCCGCGCTCCATCGTGTGCTGCATGCGAGCCCCGACGACGTGCTCGCGACCCTGAAAGACTCGAAGCTGCGCGGCCGAGGCGGTGCCGGCTTCCCCGTGGCGACGAAGTGGGAGACCTGCCGCACCGCGCCTGGTGACAGCGTCGTCGTCTGCAACGCCGATGAAGGCGAGCCGGGTACTTTCAAAGACCGCGCGCTGCTCATGCGCCGGGCCGACCTCGTCGTCGAAGGCATGACCATCGCCGCGCGCTTCACGGGCGCCACGCAGGGCTTCATCTACCTGCGGGGAGAGTACGAGTTCCTGCTCCCGCACCTGAACGAGGTGCTCTCGAAGCGGCGCGCAGCGAAGCTGCTCGGCACCGGCATCTGCGGCGACCGCGGCTTCGACTTCGACGTCGACGTGCACCTGGGCGCGGGCGCGTACGTCTGCGGCGAAGAGACGGCCCTGCTCGAGTCGCTCGAGGGCAAACGCGGCGTGCCCAGGCACCGCCCGCCGTTTCCCGTCACCCACGGTTACCTGGGCCGGCCCACCACGGTGAACAACGTCGAGACCTACGCCGACGCCGCCGTCATCTTCGGGCTGGGCCTCGAGGCGTGGAAGGCGCTGGGCACCGAGCAGTCGTCGGGCTCGAAGCTCTTGTCCATCGCGGGCGACGTCGAGCGGCCCGGCATCTTCGAGGTGCCGTGGGGCACCACCGTGCGTGAGGTGCTGAAGCTCGCAGGTGCCGGCTCGGTGAAGGCCGTTCAGGTGGGCGGCCCGTCGGGAGAGCTCATCTCACCGAAGGAACTCGACCGCCGCATCGCGTTCGAAGACCTGCCCTGCGCGGGCGCCATCGCCGTCTTCAACGAGTCGCGAGACCTGCTCGAGGTGGTGGTGAACTACGCCCACTTCTTCGCGCACGAGAGCTGCGGCTTCTGCACGCCCTGTCGCGTGGGCACGCACGTGGCGACACGTTCGTTGGACAAGCTGCGGCAGGGCCGCGGGTCGTCGGCCGAGCTGGCAGAGCTGGGCACCCTGACGAGGCTGCTGCGCGACACCTCGCACTGCGGCCTCGGCAACACGGCGCCGAACGCGTGGCGCCACTACCTCGACAAGTTCCCCGACGACCTCGCGCGGCGGCTGCAGGCTGGCTTCGTGCCTGCCTTCGACGTCGACGCGGCGCTGGTGGCGGCTCGTACGGCGCGTGGAGAGACGCCATGAGTTCGTTCACGCTCGATGGCGCCGACGTCGCCTTCACCGAGGGGCAGACCATCATCGAGGCCGCGCGCGTGGCGGGCCGCTTCATTCCCTCGCTCTGCGCGCACCCCGAGTTCCCCGCCCACGGCTCGTGCCGCGTCTGCACGGTGCTGGTGAACGGCCGCCCGATGTCGTCGTGCACCACGAAGGCCTCGGAGGGCCAGGTGGTCGAGAGCAACACGGCCGCGCTCAACCGCGACCGGCAGGCGCTCGTGCAGATGCTCTTCGTCGAGGGCAACCACTTCTGTCCCGGCTGCGAGAAGTCGGGCGCGTGCACGCTGCAGTCGCTCGGGAAGGAGCTCGGCGTCACGTCGGCGGGCTTCGCGCACGAGTCGCCGACCCGCCCCGTCGATGCCTCGCACCCCGACATTCTGCTCGACTTCAACCGCTGCATTCTCTGCGAACTCTGCGTGCGCGCGTCGGCTGACGTCGACCACAAAGACGTGTTCGCGCTCTCGGGCCGCGGGCTGCACAAGCACCTCATCGTCAACGCCGAGTCGGGGCGGCTCGCCGACACCGGCATGTCGCTCGAAGACAAGGCGATGACGGTGTGCCCGGTGGGCGTGATTCTGAAGAAGCGGCAGGGCTTCTCGACGCCCATCGGCGCGCGGCGTGACGACGTGCAGACGCCGAGGCAGCGCCTCGAGGCGGGGAGGAAGCCATGACCGCGAAGGTGCGCGTGGCGACGACGTCGCTGGCCGGCTGCTTCGGCTGCCACATGTCGTTCCTCGACATCGACGAGCGCATTCTGCCGCTGCTCGAGCGCGTGACGCTCGACCGCTCGCCGTTGACCGACCAGAAACACGCAGGCCCGTGCGCGGTGGGGCTCGTCGAAGGTGGGGTGTGCAACGAAGACAACCTGCACGTGCTCCGTGAGTTCCGCGCGCAGTGCCAGGTGCTGGTGGCCGTCGGTGCGTGTGCCATCAACGGAGGCCTGCCCGCGCAGCGAAACCACTTCGAGGTCGGTGACCTGCTGCGCCGCGTGTACACCGAGGAGCCGGGGCTCACGCGCCGTGTGGTGCCCGACGACCCCGAGCTGCCGCTGCTCTTCGACAAGGTGCGGCCGCTGCACGAGCTGGTGAAGGTCGACTACTTCATTCCCGGCTGCCCGCCGCCCGCCGAGGCCTTCTGGGCGTTTCTCTCAGACCTGCTCGACGGCAAAGAGCCGCGGCTGCCGAAGGGAGCGATTCGGTATGACTGAGACGCTGCGACGCATCGCCATCGACCCGCTCTCGCGCGTGGAGGGGCACGGCAAGGTGACGCTGCTCCTCGACGACGCTGGCCACGTGCACGAGGCGCGACTGCACATCGTCGAGTTTCGCGGCTTCGAGGCCTTCATCGTCGGGCGCCCGTACTGGGAGGTGCCCGTCATCGTGCAGCGCCTCTGCGGCATCTGCCCCGTCTCGCACAACCTCTGCGCGGCGAAGGCGCTCGATGCCGTCGTCGGTGGCGTGCCACCTCCTTCGGCCGTGAAGCTGCGGCGCCTCATGCACGCGGGCCAGCTGCTGCAGTCACACGCGCTCCACTTCTTCCACCTCGCTTCGCCCGACCTGCTCTTCGGCTTCGACAGCGACATGGCCCGGCGCAACCTGATGGGCCTCGTCGAGACGCACCCCGAGCTCGCGAAGCAGGGCGTCATGCTGCGCAAGTTCGGGCAGCAGGTGCTCGAGGCCGTCTACGGCAAACGCATTCATGGCACCGGCGCCGTGCCCGGCGGGGTGAACAAGCACCTGAGCCTCGAGCACCGCGACGAGTTCTCGAAGCAGCTGCCGCAGGTGAAGCAATGGGCCCTGGGAGCGGTGGCGCTCGCGAAGCAGCTGACCGAGGCGAACCTGGTGCGGCACGCGGGCTTCGGCACCGTGCCCTCGGCGATGTTGAGCCTCGTCGCGGCCGATGGCTCCCTCGACCTCTACGACGGTGGCCTGCGCGCGA
Organism: Archangiaceae bacterium; assembly: GCA_016879935.1. GTDB lineage: Bacteria > Myxococcota > Myxococcia > Myxococcales > Myxococcaceae > Xiheimicrobium. The sequence goes on from JAACJQ010000356.1 coordinate 30,935, forward strand.
AAGACGCCGAAGGCCGGCTGCTCTTCGACGGCCTCGACGCGTCGTCGTACCGCCAGCTCATTCAGGAAGAGGTGCGGCCCTGGTCGTACATGAAGTTCCCCTACCTCTCGGCGCTGGGGCCCGATGCGGGTTGGTACAAGGTCGGCCCGCTCGCGCGCCTGCAGGTGTGCGACCGCCTCTCGACGCCGCTCGCCGAGGCCGCGCGTCAGGAGCTCATCGCGAGCTCTCCGCGCACCATTCACGCGCCGCTCGTCTTCCACTGGGCGCGAATGATCGAGCTGCTCCATGCCGCCGAAGACATCGAGCGGCTGCTGCAAGACGACGCGCTCGTTCAGGGCGAGCTGGTCTCGACGGGCGAGCGGCAGCGCGAAGGCGTCGGCGTCATCGAGGCGCCGCGCGGCACGCTCATTCATCACTACGAAGTCGGTGACGACGACCTCGTCACCCGCTGCAACCTCATCGTCTCGACGACCAACAACAACCAGGCGATGAACGAGGCGATTCGGTCGGTGGCCCGCCAGTACCTCGACGGGCACCGCGTGACCGAAGGGCTGCTGAACCACCTCGAGGTCGCCGTGCGCGCGTTCGACCCGTGTCTGTCGTGCGCCACGCACGCGATGGGGCAGATGCCGATGGAAGTCACGGTGGTGGACTCTTCTGGAGCCGTGCTGTCGCGGGCGGAACGGGGGGCGTCGTGAAAGCCAGAATGCTGATCTTCGGTTGGGGAAATCCATCTCGCGGCGACGATGGGCTGGGGCCCGCGTTCGTCGGCGAGGCGCTGCGGCGCGCGGGCGTCGACGTGCTGGTCGACTACCAACTGCAGCCCGAGCACGCGCTCGACCTCGTGGGCCGCGACGAGGTGTTGTTCGTCGACGCCAGCACCTCGGGAGAGGAGCCGTTCGAGGTCTTCGAGCTCGCTCCCGGGCCGAAAGTGACGGTGTCGACGCACCACCTGTCTCCGGGCGGGCTGCTGGCCGTCTACGAGCGGGTGACCGGCAAGAAGGCGCCGCATGCGCGAGTGCTGGCGATTCGGGGCTGGGCGTTCGGCCTCGGCGAGAGCTTGAGTGACAGGGCGAAGCAGAACCTCGAGGCCGCGCTCGACTGGTGGCTGCACCAGCAGGAGCCGGCGGCGGCGCACTGACCGTCGCGTTGGCCGAGTCGATGGAGTAGGGGCGCGCGCATGAGTGACGCAGTGGTGGTGCTTCGGGTGAAGGCGGGAGCCCCGGTTCCCGAGTGGCTGTGGGACCTGCAGGGCGTCGAGCGGCTCCGTGACGGAGCCTTCCTGGTGCCGGCGGGTACGTTTCGCGTCGACGACGTGAGCGGCGGTGAGGTGCGCAAGGCGTTGCCGCACGACCTCTCGTTTCACGACGACGCGCGTGGCGTGAGGTGGATGAAGCTGACCGCGATTCCGCCGCGCAAGGTCATCGAGTGCGAGCTGGCCGGGCACGGGCGCTTCAAGGCGTACGCGCTCGACTACGAGCCGTGCGTGAGTGCTCCCGGGGCGTGGGTGCCGGCGAAGGCGCCGACCGTCGTGGTGCCGCGCAAGAAGGTGCCTGACGCCGACGAGCCGCAGCACCGCAACGTGGTGGTGGTGAAGAAGGCGCCGAAGACGCTGCCGAAAGAGCTCGTCGTGCTCTCACGCCTGCCCGATGGAACGGCGCTCGCGGTCGGCCCGCGCAACCGTGGCTGGGTCGACTGGCTCAAGAAGAACGTGCCGCTCGAGCACCTGCGCCTGCTGCGTGGCCCCGTGCCCGACTCGTTCATCAAGGAGATGGAGAGCTTCGAGATGCTCGACGCGGCCTGCCGACTTCAGGGCCAGTCGTTGCTGGTGATGAAGTCGGAATAGTCAGCGCCTTCGCGCGAACGGCAGCGTCAGCAGGAACGAGAGCGCGAGCAGCAGCACGATGGCGGCGCCCGAGGGCGCGTTCACCGACGCGGAGACGAAGACGCCGCCCACGCCGCTGAGGAGCGCGATGACGACGCTCGCCCAGGTGAGCCCCGCGACACTGCGCGCGACGTTGCGCCCGGCCGCCGCGGGCACGAGCAGCATCGCCTCGACCATCAACGCGCCGAGCACCTTCACCGACGCGACGATGACGAGGGTGAGCAGCACCACCAGCCCGTACTCCAGCGTGGCTGAGGGGAGCCGCTTCGCCGCCGAGAGCCGCGCGTCGGTGCCGTCGAGCAGCAGCGCGTTGTGAAAGCGGGTCAACACGAACACGACGAGCAGCAACGCGCCGCCCAGCACGAACAGGTCGGTGCGCGTGACGGTCAGCACCGAGCCGAACATGACGGCTTCGAGTTGGTGCACGTTGAAGCGCTTCGTCACCACGGTGAGCAGCAACACACCGAGGCCGAGCGTGAAGGCGAGCAGCACCCCGACGAGCGTGTCGGCCGGGAGCGACGAGCGCCTGCGCACGAAGACGAGCCCGACGCCGCAGAGGAGCGAGAACCCGAGCACGCTCGCCCAGGGCGCGTCGACGGGCTCTCCCAACAACACGCCAAGTGACACGCCCGTGAGCACGGCCTGGCCGAGCGCGGCGGAGAAGAAGGCGAGCCTTCGCGTGAGCACGAGCGGCGAGAGCAGACCCAGCATCGGCGCGGCGAGGGCGACGGCGATGAGCGCGCGTTGCACGAACTCGAGCGAGAGCGTGTTCATGCGGCGCTCCCGATTCGCGTGGTGTGCGTGGCGAGCGTGATGGCCTGCGCGTCGTGAGAGATGAGCAGCGTCGCGACGCCGTCACGTTTCGCCTGCTCGAGCGCGGTGACGAGGTGCTGCTTCGAGCCGTCGTCGAGCCCCGCTTCGGGTTCGTCGAGCAGCAGGAGCTGCGGCTTCGTCGAGAGCGCGTCGGCCAGCAGCACGCGGCGCAGCTCTCCGCCCGAGAGCTCGGAGACGCGACGGTTCAGCAGTGACTCGCAGCCCGTGCGGGAGAGCGCCGTGACGACCTCTGCCTTCGTCGCCGCTCCGATGCCCAGGAACGAGGGACGCGTCGTGCGCGAGGCCGCGAGCAGCTCGAGCACCGTCAGCGGCGTGAGCGTCGGCACCGAGAAGCGCTGCGGCACCACCGCGAGGCGAACGTCGGGCGCCAGCTGGAGCGTGCCTTCGAAGGCGACGAGGCCGAGCACGCAGTCGAGAAACGTCGACTTGCCCGAGCCGTTCGGGCCCACGAGCGCGTGCACGTCTCCCTTCGAGATGGACAGCGAGACTGGCGCGAGCCGACCGGTCACCCGAACGTCTTTCGCCACGAGCACGTTCATCGAACGAGCTCCCGCACGATGGCGTCGAGGTTCTGCTGCATGTCGTGCTCGAAGCGCTCGGGCGTGAAGGCGCCGGTCGCGATGTGGCTCACCACCACGACGCGCGCGCCGGCGTCTTCGAGCACCTTCGCCATCGAGGGTGGAAACGACTCCTCCGAGAAGACGACGGTGGCCTGCTTCGCCTGGAGCAGCCGCACGACTTCACCGAGCTCCGAGGCCGAGGGGAGCAGCCCGTGCGCAGGCTCCACCACCGCCGCGAGCTCGAGTCCCAGCTCCTGCAGCAGGTACGAATAGCCGTCGTGCACCGTCACCACGCGGCGTGACTTCACGTTCGAGAGCGCCGTCACCGCTCGTGCCCGCATGGCCCGCAGCGTCTTTGCGTAGGCGGCGGCGTTGCGCTCGAGCTGCGCGCGCCACTCGGGCTTCACCTCGGCCAGCGCCCGCGCGAGCGCGTACGACTGGAGCATCGCGTTGCCGAGCGAGAGAAACGTGTGCGAGTTGGGAGCGCCTTCCTTCGACACGAGCCGCGGCGTCGCGTCATTGAGCCGAACGCGCACGAGCTTCGGGTTGTCGGCCGCGCGCACCATCTCGTCGAGGAACGCGTCGTGGCCGAGCCCATTTTCGACCAACACGTCGAGCGTCGTGAGCGTGGCCACGTCTCGCGGCCGCGGCTGGTAGCTGCCGATGTCGACGTCTCCCGGCACCACCGGCACGACCTCGACCGGCAGGCCCTGCGTCACCCGCGACGTCCACGAGAAGTAGGGGTGCAACGTCACGCCCACGCGGAGCGGAGCCGACGCCAGCAACGCGAGGCAGACGAACGAAGTCACGGCGCCGCGCTCACCGTGCCAGGCGGCGGCTTTCCGACACACGACGGCAGCTGCTCGAGCGCGGCAGCGTCATGGGCGGGAATGACGAGCACGTCTCTGCGCTCCCTGGAGAGCACGTGCAGCAGGCCCAGCGCGTCGCCCGTCTTCTCTTCGTCGGCGTCGAGCCGCACGAGCGGGTTCTTGTGCACCGGTGCTTCGACGCCGCGCATCGTCCACGAGGTGTCGCCCGAGAAGAGCGCGGTGCGGCCGTCGCCGAGCTTCACGAGGAACGCGGTGCTGCCCGGGGTGTGACCGGGCATCGGCACGGCCACGATGGCGCCATCGCCGAAGACGTCGAACGACGAGGGGAAGCCGTCGCGCGCGGGGCCCTTGAAGTCGAACGTCCACAGCCGCTCCTTGGCGCGGGCGAGGTGGTGCGGCATCACGCCTTCGTCGAGGAAGCGCGTCAACGTGCGTGCCCACTCGAGCTCGGGCTTCGCGATGAGCACGCGGGCATTCGGAATGTCGCCGAGGGCGCCGACGTGGTCCCAGTGCACGTGGGTGGCGAGCGCGAGCGTCACGTCGTTCGGGTCGAGGCCCGCTTCGCCCATGAGCTCGACCATCGGGTGCTTCGTGCGCGCCGGGCCCATGGCGAGCGCGAACAGCTTCGGGCCCTTCGCGAGGTCGGTCGCGACGTTCTTGCCGAACGCAGGGTCGATGATGACGAGGCCGGCCGGGTGCTTCACGACGATGGAGGCGATGCCGTAGTGCCACGGCTCGAAGCTCCACTCCGCCACGCCTTCGACGCGTGAACGCACGGTGCGCTCCTGCATCAGCACGCACACCTCGACGCCACGGCCCGTCGGCTTCGACGCCTTCACGAGGCTCGGGTCGGGCAGCCGAATCGGTGGACCTGCACACGCAGACAACAGAAGGACGAAGACGGCCGGTCGCAGCATCGAGGCGCCTTATGCCGCAATCACTCGCACGCCGCCGCCTTCTTCCCGGCCTTGAGCAGGTGGTGTTTGCACCCGATCTCCGTGATGGCGTCGATGACCAGCTCGTCTTCGTCGTTGATGGTGGTCGAGGTGAAGTTCTGCGCGGCGGTTGCGGACAGTGAATCGGCGAGGGCGTTGCGCAACGCCGTGTCACCCAGCATCGCCAGGAACACCTGGGCCGTGCGCTGCTCGTCTTTCGCGACCTGCTTGAGGCGCGGCTCGAGCTGCGGGCGCAGCGTTCTCGAGTTCACCAGCGCACCGGCGACCGAGGCGCGTGCCTCCCAGTCCTTCGGCTTCTTGAAGGCGAGGTCGAGCAGCAGGTTCGCTTCCTTCAGCGTGAGGTCGAAGCGCGCGCTCTTCGCGAGCTTCAGCATCTGCGGGGTGCGCACGTTTCGCTCGAGGGCCGCGAAGATCTTCTCGCGTTCGGCCGAGGTGGTGAGGTCGACGACCACTTCGGCTTCGGGTTGCGCGAGCGCCTCGAGCCACTCGTCGGTCGAGACCGGTTCGTAGAGCGTCAGGCGCGCGACGACCGAACCACCCTTCGTGCACTTGCCGACGCCTGCCTTCACGCCTGCGCTCCGCAGCGGGGCCTTCTCGGGAACCATGCCGTGCGGCTCGAGCGCCCGCGCGTCGAGCGCGTGCTTCACGGTGCACAGCTGCTCGGCGAGCATCGTGGCGGCGGCGGTGATGGTCGCGTCGGTCGCGAGCTCACACTCGAGGGTCTCCTTCGCCGTCAGGCCTCCCGGATGTTTCAACGCGGCCTCGATGAATGCGACGGCCCGCTCCGGGTGGTCGTCATGGCGGCACGTGTGCTCGACGACGGCGGCGCGGCTCTCGTCAGGTTCGTCGGCCGCGGAGAGCCGCTCGAGCACGAAGGCGTCTCCTTCACCGCTGAGGTTCGAAGCCGCTTCGCCGAGCAGGGCGCCGCGCTGCTTGCCCTCCTTCTTCGCGAGCTTCTCGCGGTACTGGGCGACGAGGTCGACCTGCGACTGAATGGTGGTGGGCGTCTTCGTCTCGCCGCCGTCTTCGTTCTTCGTCACCTTCGCGGCCTCGACGATGGCGCGCTGGCCGAGCTCGGGCAGGTCGAGCTGCACCAGCTCGCGCCAGCCGGTCTCGGTCTTCGCGCGGGCCGAGAGCAGGTCGCCCGACGTCGAGTACAGCCCGTGAAACGTCTCGACGCCGTTCTCGATGACCGAGACCTCGTCGAACTTGTCGGGGAAGACGGCCGAGTAGAGGAGGAAGGGCAGAATGATGACGCAGGCCGCGGAGTGGCCACACCCACCTCCACCACTGGTTGGCCTGGTGTTGCGCTCGACCGTCACCACGACCTCGGGCGGCTTCGCGCGCTTCTTCACCGCGTCGAGGGTGGCGGGCACGTCGACGTACGACTTCTGCTCGGGAGCGCAGCGAAAGCAGCACGCGCTCAGCACGAACGTCATGGCCCACACGGCCAGCAGCTTCGGTGTCATCGACCCTCCCCGCGGGTGAGGGGTGGAACGTAGCCCGTCGTGGTTGGTCGTCACCCTGCTTCATGCGAGCGTGCGCGCGTGCTTCGCCTCGTGCCCGACTTCGCGTTCGTTGCAGGTTCGCTCGTCGAACAGCCCGTCATCGGCGTCGATGATGCAGGTCGAATCTGTGCGCCGGTCGAGAGCGCTCCGCTTCGCCGCCTCGCGGGAAGGCTGCTGTTGCCCGGCTTCGTGAACGCCCACAGCCACGCCTTTCAGCGCGTGTTGCGCGGGCGAACCGAGCTGCGGGGGGAAGGCAACGAGAGCGACGACTTCTGGTCGTGGCGCGAGCGCATGTACCAGGCGGCGACGGCGCTCTCGCCAGAGCAGCTCTACGCGGTGTCGCGCCAGACGTTCCTCGAGATGGCGCTCGCGGGTGTGACGACGGTGGGCGAGTTCCACTACGTGCAGCACCAGGCCGATGGCACGCCGTACGACGACGTGTCGTTGCTCGCGAAGACGGTGATTCAGGCGGCGCGTGACGTGGGCTTGCGCATCGTGCTGCTGCGCGTCGGCTATGCGCGCGCGGGTCATCAGGTGGCGCCAAACCCGAGGCAGCGGCGTTTCATCGACCCCGACGTCGAGGTGTTTCTCTCGCGCGTCGAAGCGCTGCGGCGGAGCGTGGCCGATCCACTCGTCTCGGTGGGCCTCGCGCCGCACTCGGTTCGCGCCGTACCGAAGGAGTGGCTCAGACGAATCGTCGAGGCGCGGCTCCCGGGGCCCCTGCACATGCACGTGGCGGAGCAACCGGCCGAGCTGCGCGCGTCTCTCGCCGAGACGGGAAGGCGGCCCATCGAGCTGCTCGCCGACGTGGGCGTGCTGGGCCCGAACTTCACCGGCGTGCACGCGATTCACCTCGAAGCAAATGAGGTGGCGCTGCTGGGCCAGTCGCGGTCGATGGTCTGTGCGTGCCCGACGACGGAGCGCAACCTGGGTGACGGCATCGTGCGGGCCGACGAGTTGATGACCGCCGGCGTCGAATTCTCGCTCGGCAGTGACAGCCACGCGCACATCGACCTGCTCGACGAGGCGAAGCAGCTCGAAGGCCATCTGCGGTTGTTGCGGCTGTCGCGGGCGGTGTTGTTCCCGAAGCAGGTCGATGGCGCGCGCGAGTCGGAGCTGGGTCGCGTGTTGCTCCGGTCGCTCACGGTCGCGGGCGCGCGTTCACTTGGCGTCGACACGGGCGCGCTCACGGTGGGCCAGCCCGCCGATTTCGTCACGCTCGACGTGAATCACCACACGATGGTCGGAGCGCCGAAAGAGGCCCTGCTGACCGCTGCCGTGCTGGGCGCCTCGAGCGCTGCGATTCGTGACGTCGCCGTTCAGGGGCGCTTCATCGTCGAGGAGGGAAGACACGCCCTCTCGGAGCAGAGCGCCGCGGCCTACTCGAAGGTCGTCGACACGCTGCGCTGAGCTCAGTGGGGCGCGCGTTCGGTGAAGGCCACCAGCTCGGGCCAGGCCCGCCCGAGTTCGTCTGGCCCCGACTCGCCGTACAACGCGACGCGGTCGACGTGACGTCGCTCACCGGAGGTCAGCTCGACCGCCCACGCCTCGAGCGTTCTTCCGAGCGCGCCGAGCACGCCTGGCAGTTGCTTTGCGTCGAAACCGCTGACGCGGTCGAGCACCGCGCGAAAATCTCCCGCACGAGCCATCAACACGGCCTCGACGAGCGCGGTGAGGCGCGGGTCTCTGGCAGGCGCTGGCACTTCTTGCAGTGACCGTCGGGCACCCGACACGTCACCGCTCAGCGCCTTCACCAACGCTTCGTGCTCGACGGCAGACGGCGTGATGCCTCCGACTGACGCGGCGCGAGCTCGAGCGAAGGCGTCGAGGGCTGCCGCAGGCCGCCAGAGCAGGGTCTTCGCGATGCCCACCTTCGATGGCCCCAGCGCGTTCTTCGGCGCGTGGCGAACCGCCGTTTCGTAGGCGGCGAGGGCCTCGGCGGCTCTGCCCAGCGCCATCAGCCGGTCGCCCTCGCGAATGGCGCGGGCGTGCTGCTGCCCACCCTGCATCAGCCGCCAGAAGACGAGGAACAGGACGAAGGCAGCAACCACCGGAGCCGACTCCGAGAAGATCGCCGACCAGGACCCGTCTTGCCCGTCCGTGGCAGGCGCAGCGCCAGCGAGCGACACACGGATGAGAAGGAGCAGAGTGCGCACGGAGCGGGTCAGTACGGCGACCCCGTGGCTGGCTTCAACGTGAATCGAGCAACCCGCGCGCTGCCGCGATGGCCTCGTGGCTTCCCGCGAGGGCGAGTCGGTCGTGCGCCGCGAGCGGCTCGGTCGGCGTCGCGAGCAGGCTGGCGCCGTCGCGCGTGATGGCCAGCACGGTGGCTCCCGTCACGCCGCGAAGGTTCAGCTCGGCGAGCGTCTTCCCCACGGCGGGGCTGGTCTCGGTGAGCTCGATGACCGACGCCACGCTGAGGCCGAGGCCGGGCAGCAGCGTTCCGACCTCTGCAATCGCTTCTCCCTGCTCGGTGTTCCGTCGCTCTGACGAAGAGAGCAGGGCTCCGCTGATGATCTCGACGCCGGCACGAACGTGGCCCTCGAGGTTCGTCGTCTGTCTCCAGAACGTGAGGGCGAGCACGGCGAGGAGCACCAGCAGCACGAGGCCGATCGGCACCGACGGCAGCATCGGCTGCGTGACGGCTACCATCGGAACGCCGAGCACCAGCACGATGGCCATCTGAAACGTGACCGTCAGCACGCGGCGCGGAGAGGCAGCGAGATCGAGCTTCCCATCGGTGCGTGGCGGGAGCGCCGACTCGGCGAGCTCCTTCGCCAGCGAGATGGAGACGCGGACGATGCCGATGAGGAACGGCAGCGCGACGGCGACCGCGACGCCGACGACCAGCCACGCAGGAAAGTCGCTGAAGATCTCCGTTCGCCGTGCGAGCGCGGTGCTGACGATGATGGCCGTGAGGAGCGCCGCGTCGATGAGCAGCGCGCGCACCTTCTTCCGCGGGCCCTGCGCCGCCGGTCGGTCCTTCAGCCCGTCGAGCCAGCTCGCGTACAGCGTGGTGAACACCTGCACCGGCTTCGGCGACTTGCGATCGACGAGGCTGGCGAACGGTCCAGATGCCTTGACCAGCCAACCAGTCGACAGCGTGCTCAACACGCTGACGGCCGCGGCGACGGGGAAGAGGAAGTCTCCCGTCACGCCGAGCGTCTTCCCGAGGCCCGCGATGATGAAAGAGAACTCGCCAATCTGCGCCATGCTCATGCCGGCCTGAATCGAAGCGCGCGTGCCCGAGCCCGTGAGGAACGAACCGATCGACACGCTGACGACCTTGCCGATGATGACCACCACGAGCAGCGCGACGACGGCGGGCCAGTTGCGGGTCACCTCGGCGGGGTCGATCAACATGCCCACCGACACGAAGAAGATGGCCGAGAACAAGTCTTTCAACGGTGCGACGAGGTGCTCGACCTTTTCGGCCTGCCCCGACTCCGCGATGAGCGAGCCCGCGAGGAAGGCCCCGAGCGCCACGGAGTAGCCGAAGTGCTGCGCGAGCAGCGCGACCGAGAAGCAGAAGCCCACCGCGGCGACGAGCGTCGTCTCGGGGCGGCCGAGGGCGAGCACCGCCCGTGTCGCGCGAGGCACCACGAAGAGGCCGACGATCATCAGCCCGCCGAGGAAGAGGGCGAGCCGGGCGAGCGTGCTGGCCAGAGCCTCTGCCGACACCTGCGTGCCGGTCGAGAGCGCGGTGAGCGTCGTCAGCAGCAGAATCGCGATGAGGTCTTCGACGACCAGCACGCCGACGACGAGCTCTCGCAGCTTTCCCGCGATGCCCTGCTCGTCGAACGTCTTCACGATGATGGTCGTCGACGAGATGGCGACCACCGCAGCGGTGAAGACACTCTCGAGCGTGCTCCACCCGAAAGCGCGCGCCGCGAGGAAGCCGAGCGTGAGCATGCTGCCAGTCTCGATGACGGCAGTGAGCCCCGCGCGCGGCCCCACCTTGCGCAGCTGGCGAATGCTGAACTCGAGCCCGATGGAGAACATCACGAAGATGACGCCCAGCTCCGAGAGCGCGGTGACGACGCCGACATCGGCCACGAGCGGAATCGGAAGGTAGGGCCCGACGATGAGGCCCGCGACGACGTAGCCGAGCACCACCGGCAGCCGGAGCGCCTGGCAAAGGAGCGTCGTCACGGCGCCGACGCCGAGCACCGTCGCGAGCGC
>JAACJQ010000357.1 GCA_016879935.1 Archangiaceae bacterium
GCTTCAGTGCGCAGGAGCGGCGTTGCGCCGCTCTGGAGAATCGTCCGACACACTCCGCTAGGTAGCCTGTTCTTGGCTCTCCTCGGCAGAGGGGCCTCCTCCGCGTGGGCGAGCTGAGACAACTGCGCCAACGCAGTTTCTCCCACGCGGAGGAGGCCCCTCTGCCGGGAGAGCCGGTGAGGCTACCGAGCCCCAGGAGAGAAGGTGGTGCTTTCGGCACCCCACTCACTGACGTGACAGCAGCTGGTCGATGGCGAGTCGTGCAGGAGGGCAGTCGTGACCAACCGAATCGACGACCACGTCTCGGCAGCGCCGCCCATGTTGACGACGCGCGCGCCGACCCGCGTGAAGCTCACCGAAGCCGAGGTCGCCGAGCGTGAGAAGCAACGCACCGCCGCCGAGGCGCGCTGGCTCGAGATCGAGAGCAAGGGCGGCGTCGACGGCTGGGTGCGCGCGAAGCTGATCGAAGCCGGGCACAACCCCGACGCCGCCGCGCCTGCGAACGACGACGAGAAGAAGACGTTCAAAGAGAAGAAGACGGCCGAGCGTGCCGAGCGCAAGAAGCTGCGCGCGCTGGCGAACGAGGCGCGCCGCTTCGGCACCATCGGCTTCCTCGGCAACACGATTCACTGGGACGAGCTCAAGGGCGGCGACGACTTCGACCGCAAGGACCGCGCGCAGAAGGCCGAGCAGAACGGGCTGCCGCCGTGGGAGACGGCCAACGAGCTCGCCGCCGCGATGGACCTGTCGTTGTCCGAGCTGCGCTGGCTCACGTTTCACCGCGAGGTCGACTCGGGCACGCACTACCACTCGTGGAAGGTGCCCAAGCGCACGGGCGGCGAGCGCACCATCACCGCGCCGATGCCGAAGCTGAAGGCCCTGCAGCGGTGGGCGCTCGAGAACTACTTCGAGAAGCTTCCGGTGCACTCGGCGGCGCACGGCTTTCTCCCCGCGCGCAGCGTGCTCACCAACGCGCTCGCCCACGTCGGCGCCGACGTCGTGGTGAAGCTCGACATCAAGGACTTCTTCCCGACGGTGACGTGGAAGCGGGTGAAGGGCCTGTTGCGCAAGTCGGGCGTGACCGAGCCGGTGGCGACGCTGCTCGCGCTGCTCACCACCGAGGCGCCGCGGCAGCTCGTCGAGTTCCGTGAGCAGACGCTCCACGTGGCCACCGGTCCCCGCGCGTTGCCCCAGGGGGCTCCAACCTCACCGGCCATCACCAACGCGCTGTGCCTGCGGCTCGATCAGCGGCTCTCGGCGCTGTCTCGTGCGCTGGGCTGCACGTACACGCGCTACGCCGACGACCTCACCTTCTCGTTCAAGAAGACGCCGGAGCGGAAGCGCCTCGCGCTCGGCATTCTCGTCGAGAAGACGAAGGACATCTTGAAGAGCGAGGGCTTCACGCTGCACGCGAAGAAGACCCAGGTGCTGCGCCGTGGTGCGGCCCAGCGCGTGACGGGCCTCACCATCAACGCGGCGGGCCCTCAGGTGCCGACGGCGCGCGTGGCTCGTGACGTCGTGCGCCGCCTGCGCGCGGCGATTCACAACCGCAAGAAGGGCAAGCCGTACCGCGAAGGTGAGTCGCACGATCACCTGCAGGGCATGGCCGCGTGGATCTACATGAGCGACCCGAAGCGGGGCGCCGAGTTCCTCGCGCAGGTCGCCGCGCTGCCGAAGAGCTGACCGATGCAGACTGACCGGCTGGAGACAGCTGGTCCTGGGGCCGCCCCGAGACGAGAGGGCGCGGAGCTCGGAAGCGCTGAACGATGCAGACCCTGACCGGATGGAGACAGCTGGTCTTCGGTCCCTCCGTGACCCGAACGGCCGTGGTGCTGGGCGTCGTGCTCGCGTTGCCGTTCTGCGCGACCGGCTTCTTCATGGACGACTACCTGCACCTCGCGCTGCTCGACGAGCTGCCGGGCTTCGCGACCGGCGACCGCTGGCATCTCTTCTCGTTCGCCGACGGCGTACCCGAACACACGACCCCGCTCATCGAGAACGGGCCGTACCCGTGGTGGACGCTGCCGACGCTCAAGTTCGTCTTCGTGCGGCCGCTCACGGCGCTGGTGGCGAACGTCGAGCACGCGCTGGTGGGGCGAAACGCGGTGCTCATGCACCTGCACTCCATCGCCTGGTACGCCGCGCTCATTCTCATCGTCGGCGCGCTCTTGCGTCGCGCGTTCGGTGCCGCCTCGGCCGTCGCCGCGCTGGGGCTCGTGCTCTTCGCCATCGACGACGCGCACACGGTCGCGGTGGGCTGGGTGGCCAACCGCAACGCGCTCATCGCCACGGTCTTCGGGTTGCTCGCCGTGCTGGCGCACCTTCGCTGGCGGGTCGACGGCGCGCGGTGGGGGTTGCCTGCGTCACTGGCGTGCGCCGCGCTCGGGCTCGCTGCGGGAGAACCGGCCGTCGGCGCGCTCGCCTACCTCGGAGCCTGGGAGTTCGTCGTGGGCAAGCGGCTGCGCGCGCTGGTGCCGATGGCGCTGCTCGGGGTCGCCTATCTCGCGTTCTACAAATGGAGCGGCTCTGGAGCGGGCGGCTCGGAGATCTACAACGACCCGATTCGTGAACCCGTCGCGTTCCTGCTGCGAGCGCCGGCGAAGGCGCTGGCGTTGACGGGCGCGCAGTTCATCGGGGCCACGGCCGACCTCTGGCTCATCAAGGCCGCCTTCCGACCGCTGCTGGTCGCGGCCGGCGTGTTCACCCTCGTCGTGTTGGGGCTGCTCTTTCGTTCGCTCTGGGGTGGGCTCGACGACGCCGAGCGGCGCGGGCTGAAGTGGCTCGGTCTGGGGAGCGCGTTGTCGGTGGTGCCGGTGCTCGCGACGTTTCCGCTCAACCGGCTGTTGCTGATGCCGTCGGTCGGAGGTTCGGCCATCGTCGCGGTGCTGTTGCTGCGCGGGTGGAGGGCGGCGTCACGGCCCGTTCGCTGGGGCGCGCGCGCCTTCCTCGTGCCCGCGGTGCTTTTGTGCCCGACGGTGTGGCCGATGAACGCCGCCGTGTACTGGCTGGGCGCTGACCTGCAGCACCGAGAGGCGATGGAGACAGGCCTGTCGGACGAGGCGCTCTCGGGCCGCGTCTTCGCCTTCGTCGCGCCTGACCCGGCTGCCGTGCTCTACCCGGCGATGTTCCGCGCGGTGCACGGCAAGGTGCCGCCGAAGTCGTGGGTGACGCTGTCGTTCGCGGGCTACGCGCATCGACTGACGCGCACGTCGGCACGCGAGGTCGAGCTCGAGGTCGTCGACGGGCGCATGCTGGAGTCGGTCTTCGAGCAGCTCCTGCGCTCGAGCGACGTTCCCGTGCCGCTGGGCCACCGGGTGAAGGTGAACGGCGCCTGGGTCGAGGTGACGAGCCTCGATGGGGGGCTGCCGAACAGGCTCCGCATCACCTTCGACGACGCGCCGGAGTCGAACGTGCTCACCTTCATTCGCTGGGAAGGCGAGCGGGCGATGCCCTTCACGCTGCCGGCGCTCGGCGAGTCGGTGGTGCTGCCGAAAGCGACGGGGCTCTTGTCGACGCGGTGACTCAGGTCTCGGGCTGCGAGCTGCCCTCGAGGATGATCATCAGCAGCATGTACTGGCCCCACGCGTCCTTCTCGTTGCGCTCGGTGGTGACGACGAACATCACCTCGAGGTTGTCCTTCGAGAGCACCTCTTCGGGCCAGGTCACGTCGTCGAGGTCGAGCACGGGAATTCGCCAGCCGCGCACGGGGCGCTTCGTCACGTTCGTCGCGGCCGACATGAAGCGCTGCAGTGCCTCTTCGGAGTCGTATTCACGCTTCGCCACTGCCTCGGCGTAGGTCGGCTCGGACGACGCGGGCAGCAGCACCCACTGCACGGGCTTCTTGCCGTTGCGCTGCCGCTGGCCGTTGAGGGCCGTGAGCACCTTGTTCGAGGTGTCGGGCCACACGGGGGCCTGCACGGGCTCGTAGGTCGAGACGAGCCCGCCGAGCGCGCCCTCTTCGGCGTAGAGGCCGACCGCGACGACGCCGATGCGCGGCGAGAGCAGGTTCTTGCGGTAACCGGGTGAGTCGAGCATCGACGCGAGCAGCTCGGAGGCCGTCGTGCCCTCGATGATGGAGGCCGCGAAGGTGCCGTTCATGATCTCCTGCTCGACGCGCCAGCCGGCCATCACGCCGAGCGCGATGCGATCTTCGATGCTCTCGTCGTTCTTGATCATCGCCTCGAAATAGAAGGGCGCGAGCTCGTGGTGGTCCGTGGCCTGACCGTCGGAGAGCGTCACCGCACGCGCCCCGAGCTGCGAGCGCACGGTGTTGAGCTGGATGACGAAGTCGTTCGCCGTGGCGCCGGGCAGCTTCGCGACGAGGGTCGGCGCCTTCCACACGTTCGCGGCAGTCTTCGACGGGCGGGCGAGCAGCCGCACGACCTCGAAGCCGAGCACGCGGCCGCGCTCGTGCGCCGAGATGGAGATCCACGCGCTCTCGTCGTCCTTCGCGACCGGGCACTTGAGCTCGAAGGCTGGCGCTGCCCGTTGCTGCGTGTCGATGCACTCGGCGCTGCCCGTGCGGCCCTGGTTCGCGGCGCCGAAGATGCTGTCTGCGCGCTTCGCGCTCACGCCACGCACCCAGACGAAGCCGTCGTCGGAGGGGATCATCGACACCGGCTCGATGGTGGTGTCGTCACGCACGTGGGCGAGCGCGATGACGACCTTCTCGCCGTCGCGCACGTACGCGATGCCGGCGCGTTCTCCCGCGGGCACCTCGTCGGTGATCTTCTTCACGTCGGCCGCCCACTGCGTCGCGAGCGTGTCGTCGGTGACGTCGGCCGGCACCGTTCCCGTCAGCCAGCGCGTCGAGACCGACGGCGCGGCGACCCCACAGCGTGCTTCGAAGTAGTCGCTCAGGTGGCGCGTCGGCTTGCCGCCCTTCACCGCGAGGAACTTCGCCGTCTGGCGGGCGACGCAGGCGAGCGGCTCCGAGGCGCGAAAGCCCTTCGCCGCCGCGGAGTCGATCAGCGTCTTCGCGAACGCCGACTGGGTCTCGTGCGGTGCGTCGGCGTAGGTGTCAGGCAGCGGGCCCACGAGCTCCCAGCTGTCGACGTTCACGGACGTGTCGGTGAACACCTTCGCCGGCTTCGGTTGGCTCATCACCTTCTTGAGCTCGTCGGCCGAGGTGAAGCGCGTCGAGGAACGAGAAGAGGCGCAACCGACCACCACGAGGGACGAGACCACGAGGAGCGTTCGCATGGCCGCGCAGCATGGAGAACCGGCGCGGCGATACAAGCGTCGATTGCCGCGCATCGGATGCGCGTTCAGACTCAGACACATGCTCCAGCAGTTGCTCGAACAGCTTCGTCGGGAGGCCGGCTTCGAGAACACCTCTGGCGCGATCGCCGCGGCGAAGAGCATCGCTGCGCTTCCTGGAGAGGCGCCGATCGCTGCGCTGTATGGCGTGCTCGAGTTCGCCGATGGCGTCGACCTCACCGACGACGCTGGTGACGTGGGCGACGAGGTCTTCAGGCTCCGCACGGCGGCGAAGGCGGGCCTGCTCGTGGCAGGAGTGCGCGTGATTCCGTTTCTTCGGGCGAGGCTCGACGTCTCGACTCGCGAGGCCCGGCACGCGGTGGTGCTGAGGGTGCTCGCAGAGCTTGGCGACCGCTCGGTGCTGCCGGTCGCCGAAGTCTGGTCGTCGGTCGAGGACGACGAGTCTCTTCGCTGGTCCGCGCTCGAGGCGATCGGGCTGTTGCGTGTGCCGGGCTCCGAGGCGTTGCTCCGCGCCGCGCTTGCTCGACCGGGGGAGATCAACCACGGCTGGCTCAAGCGCATCACGGCGGTGGCGCTCGCGAGGCTGGGAGACTTCGACGCGCTCGAGGTGTTGCTCGACGACCCCGACTGGTTCGCGAGGCTCGGTGTCGCCGAAGGGCTCAAAGAGCTGCCGCGCGGCGACCAGGCGAAGCGGCTGCGGCAGCGCGTGGAGAAGGACGCCGACTCCCGCGTTCGTGCGGCTGCGAAGGAGTGACCGTCACTCGCAGGTGCGCGCGTTCGGTGGCGAGACCCTGATGGCGGAGATGACGACGAACGGGACGGCGTAGGGCCAGTTCTCGAACAGGCCCTTCCCGGCGGCGAGCGGGCAGCTCGAGGTGTAGACGAACCGCTGACGGTCCTTCGAGAGGTAGAGGTCGAGCTTGAGGTCGACCTCGAGCTTGCTCTGGAACGCGATCAGCGTCGCCTCGTCGTCGTGCTTCTCGAACCGCACGATGAGGTTCGCGGTCTTCTCGGTCGCGGGCGCGAAGGAGACGACCTTCTTGTCGGTGATCTTCACCTTCAGGAAGACGGGCGATCCATCGAGCGTGACGGCTCCCTTTGGCAACTCCGCCGCCGTCAGACGTTCGGGCGGAAGGGCGAGGGCTGTGGTGGCGGCGAGCGTGAACAGGCAGGCGAAGCGCATGCCGGGAGCGAAGCATGCGTGCGGCGATTCAGCGAACGATGCCGGCGTCGGGCGAGACGAGAATCGTCATCGTCTTCACGTCGAAGATGCCACCACCGGCGACCGGAACTGGCCCCACCGTCAGCTCGATGCGCTTCACCCGCGCGAGGTTGAAGCCGGGCGACTGCTCCTTGCTCCAGCCAGCCGTCGACCCGTCGAACGCGAGGCTCGCGCGAATGCTGCCACCTTGAGCCAGCTGGTTGGTCGCTGGCGTCAACCTCAGGTACTCGGTGTCGAGCGCGCCGCAGAGCGTGACGACGGGGCCCGGGAAGTGCGCCGTCGAGAACAGGTTCGAGCCGAGGTCCGTCCGGTCCTGGAGCACGACGCTCACCGCCGTGCGCCGTGACAGGTCCCACAGCGTTCCCGGCTCGGCTTCGGCGAACCACGTGTGGCGCAGCGGCACCATCGTCGACGTCTCGGCCTGCGCGCCGACCCACGCCGGGTTGAACCAGCTCTGCGCGTCATAGCTGGGGAGCCCCTTCAGGCACCGCTGCGGCAGCTTGCTGGGCTGGGCCGTCGAAGCAATGGGCGCGCGAAACGCGCCGTACTGCACGCGCGGCGTGTTGATGAAGCTCACCGGGCCGCCACAGCCGGGTGGATCGTCGACGGGCCCGTTGCAGTCGTTGTCGAGGTTGTCGCAGACCTCGGGAGACGGCCTCGTGCGCGGCACACAGACGAGCTGGTTCAGCTGCGTGACGGCGTCGCGACGGCACTGCGTGCTCCCGGCGAAGCAGACGCCCTGGCCTCCGTTGCAGTCGGGCAACGAAGGGCTGCCCGCGACGCCCGGGCTCTCGGCATCGGCGAGCGGTGGCTCATCGGTGACGCCGTTGCAGTTGTCGTCGACGTTGTTGCAGCGCTCCTGCGCGCCGGGGAACACGTCGGCCGACATCACGTTGCAGTCGCCCGCGCGCGCGGTGTACCCGGGCGGCTTTCCGCACGAGGTCACCACGTCTGACGGCGCATCGGAGCCGAAGCCATCGGAGTCGACGTCGCGGTACCACGCCGACTGCGGCAAGAGCCCTTCGTCGATTTGCCCATCGCAGTCGTCGTCGAGGCCGTTGCAGCGCTCGGGCGCGAGCGGGTTGAACGGCAGGCCACCGTCGACGTCGTCGTTGCAGTCGAGCGTCACGCGGCCGCCATCGAGCGTCTCGGGCGCCCACGACTCCCGCTGCGGCAGCGCGCAGAACAGCCGTGGCTGGCCCGCGCCGAAGCCGTCACCGTCGAGGTCGCGGTAGAAGCGGCGCGGCGCTCCCGAGGGGCAGACGCCTTCGACTGGCAGGGTCGGGCACGCAGGCGCGCCACCTGGTTTGCAGCACACGCCGTCGTCGCAGGTGAGGCCGTCGAGGCAGGTGCCGTCGGGCGCGCACGCGTACGGGCCGCTCAGCTTCCACGCGTCGAGGCAGGCGCTCGAGACGACGGCGAGCATCATCACTCCGACGCGCCGGCTCACTTCACGAACCCCGTGGGCGCTCTCATGGCGATGTCGTAGTTGGTGCCCACGAAGCGCATCATCACCTCGACGCGACGCACACGGCGGGTGTCGAAGCCGCTGCCGAGGCCGAGCACGAAGCCGCCATCGGGCTGAGTCGGGTCGAGGTGCAGCTGCCCGGTGAACTCGGTCTCGTTCATCTTGAACGACGTCGAGGCCTGCTCCCACCGGTAGCGCACGAGGTCGTTCGGCCCGTCACCACACAGATAGACGACGGGGTGCACGCCATCGAGCTGCCCACCATCGGGGAGCGTGCCCGTGCCAGCGAGGCCCCACAGGCCGCGCAACGAGCTCGGGTTCGTGCCCGACGCCGCCCACGAGAGCACGAGGCGCAGGTTCTCGGCCGACAGGTCCCACCCGGCGTCGCTCGTCGCTTCGGCCCACCAGATGAGGTTCACGTCGGTGTTGCGCGTGCCGGTGAGGCGACCGCCGACGTTCGTGCCTGCCGCGCTGATGCGGCCCTTCTGGCATTGGTCGAACAGACCCGTGCCGCCGGGGACGAGGCCGCCGCCGTAGCGAAGGTTCGCCTGGTTGATGAGTGACGTGGGCCCGCCGCAGCCGGGCTGGTTATCGAGGGTGCCGTCGCAGTCGGTGTCGATGCCGTCACACGTCTCGGCGGTGGGCGCTCGCAGGGCGGTGCAGACGGGCTGCACGCCGGTGGGGCAGGTGAGCACGCCGTCGACGCAGATGCCCTTCGCGTTCGGCACGAGGCAGGGGAAGCGCACGGGCTCGGTGACGAGCTGCGTATCGGCGTAGCTGCTGGCGGTGATGCTGGTGTCGCAGTCGTCGTCGATGCCGTTGCAGCGCTCGCCCGCGTCGGGGTGCCGGGAGGCTTCGTAGGGCGCGCAATCAGCGATGGCTCCCGCGGCGCGCACCGTGCCGGGCGGAGCGACGCACGCCAGCACGCCACCATCGAGCTCGGGGTAGCCGTCTCCGTCTTCGTCGCGCACGAAGGCTTCACGCGTCGCCAGGCCCTCGTCGATGACGCCGTCGCAGTTGTCGTCGACGCCGTTGCAGGTCTCGGCCGTGGGGGGCTTCACGTCGTCGCGCGTGTCGTCACAGTCTGGCTTCGCACCTTTTGCGGCGAAGCCCTCGGGTCGGGCGCACCGAATCACCTGCTCGTTCGCGTTGCCGAAGCCGTCTCCGTCGCGATCGCGAAGAAACGTCGCTCCGGTGGAGCCGTCAGCGCAGGTGTTGTCGGGGTTGCGCAGC
The DNA here is from genome assembly GCA_016879935.1 of Archangiaceae bacterium. GTDB lineage: Bacteria > Myxococcota > Myxococcia > Myxococcales > Myxococcaceae > Xiheimicrobium. The sequence continues at coordinate 9,144 of JAACJQ010000357.1, forward strand.
GTCGGGCACGCCAGCACGCCGGGCAGGCAGCACACGGCCGGCTGACCGAACGCGTGGTCGCACACGTAGCGCGAGGGGCAGGTGCCATCGGCGTTGCACGCGTACAGGCGGGCCTGCGACGTCGGCTCGAAGCACGACGTCACGCAGAGCAGCGCGATGACGGCGGCCGAACGCTTCATTGCAGGAGCACGTCGACGACGAAGAGGCTGACACCGAGCGCTGCGAGAGAGGCGCCGACGGCGAGCAGCACGTTGCCGGTCGAGGCGTACGCGCGGGCCTGCACGTTGGCGGCCTGTGCTTCGGCGAGCGTGCTGCACGCGCGCGCATCGGGCGAGTCACAGCTGGTGAGGCCGATGCCGGTGCCGCGGCTCAAGGCGCCCGCGATGAGGCCTGCCGCGATGCTGCCCGCGCCAGCCATGAACATTCCGTAGCTCGCGTAGCGAAGCGCCGTGGGGCCAGTCGAGGCGCGCGCGGTGAGGGCCGTCGGCGACTCGACCTCGAGCGGAACACGGCCGGCCTCGGGCACCTCGAGGCGCTGCAGCACCGCGTTGCCATCGGGGAACACGACGTCGACCTGGTGCACCCCGGCGGGCACGGCGACGAGCTCTCCATTGCGCGTCGCCACCACGCGGCCGTCGACCTTCACGACGGAGCCGCCTTCGACCTGCACCGACATCGCGCCGAAACCCTTTCGCATCCACCCCGGGAGCAGCTGCTCGAGCGCGGCCTTCAGCGACGGCTCGAGCGCTTCGGGCGGCGTCTCTCCTTTTCGGGAGCCGACCCGTTCACCGTCGAGCCAGAACGAGAGGTCGAAGACGATGCGGGTGTCAGAGCC
>JAACJQ010000062.1 GCA_016879935.1 Archangiaceae bacterium
TGGCGAGCGCGATCGCCTCGATGGTGACGCTCGCGGCGAGTGACGCCAGCACGACGCCACAGAGCGCACCGAGCGCGGTGACGGCGACGCGACGGTTGGAGTCGCCGGCGCGCGCCCGACGGAGCTCACCCTCGAGCATGTCGCGGCGCCTGGCGAGGGCCTGCTGCTTCTCGTTCAGCACGCGCGTGCGTTCGAGGAAGGTCTGACGTTCTGGGTCGGCGTCGGCGGTGGGCCGCTCGTTCTTGAAGCGGCGCCAGAGCTCGGCGACCTCATGCTGCAGCGTTGCCAGCTCGGCCGGGCTGCTCATGACCGCGCCTCCTGCGCGACGCGCGAGACGATGATCGACACCACCGCACCGAGCACCGCCATCACCCGCACCGGCGCATCGACGTGCGCGGTGGGGTCGAGGGCGACGACGCCGACGACCCAGACGAGCGCCGCGAGCGTGAGCAGCGCACCACGGAGCAGCCCCGACGCGAACGACAGCCGGAGCCCCGGGGGACTCGCCCGCTCCTTCTCGAGCGAAGCGACCTCGGCCTCGAGCCGCGGCACCTCGCGTTCGAGCAGCTCCAGCCGATGCATCACCGCTGCCAGCGGCCCTTCCCGTCTGCGCTCGGCCGCGGCGTCGCGGCGAGCCATCCACGACTTGAGGCGCTCCGCTTCTGCACGGAGCGTGACTCTTTGAACCTGTGTCCTGTCATCCACACCACGCGTCATGGGTGACGGAGATTGCGAGGGGTGTGCCGACACGGCCAGGAGCGGCCTAACGTTCGCCCCGTGACGAAGCGCTCACTCCTGCTTCCTGACCGCGGCACGTTGCTCGTCAGCACCGACCTGCACGGAAACCTGGAGGACTTTCTCGCGCTCGAGGCGAAGGCCGAGGCGGCGTGGCGCGCGGGCATCGACCTGCACTGGGCGTTGCTGGGAGACCTCGTGCACGGGCCCGACGAGCGCGCACGCCGGCAGATGCCCGACCTCTACGACTACGACGACGAGAGCCCGGCGCTCGTCGACCGCCTCTTCGAGCTGAAGCAGCGGCAGCCGCAGCGTGTGCACGTGGTGCTCGGCAATCACGACGTCGGGCACCTCGGCTTCCCGCACACGAGCAAGTTCCACCCCGACGAAGTGGAGGCGCTCGAGGTGAGGCTCTCAGCGGCGCAACACGAACGAATGCGCTGGCTCTTCTCGAACGGGCTGCTCGCGCTCGTCGCGCCGTGCGGGCTGTTGCTCTCGCACGGGGTGCCCGGAGACTCGTTGACGTCGCTGGCCGTGCTCGACGGGGTGCTGCCTCCGACGAAGGACCCGGACTCGCGGTTTCGTGCGGTGAACGAGCTGTTGTGGAGCTACGGCCAGAGCGCGCCAGTCGCGGCCTCGATGCTCGAGCGCATCAGCGACGAAGTCGGGCACCGCCTGCGCGTCGTGGTGCACGGGCACGATCGCGACCAGTCGGGCTGGTACATCGAGGGCGACAACCAGGTGCAGCCGGTGCTCTTCGGCGCGCCGAGGGCGAACAAGCGCTACCTCGAGGTCGACCTCTCACGGCGTGTCGACTCCTGTCGGCACCTCGAGTCCGACATGCTGCGACACCTGCACCCGTTGCAGGGGCCACGCTCGTGACCTCACACTCGAGCGCGATGCGGCACCACGCGGCGGTCCTGGGTCTTCTGCTCTCGGCGTGCACCGGCGGGGTGTCTGAGATGGGACCTCCTCCGTTCGACGACGGGGGCGTCGCGGCGGGCGGCGGAGAAGCGAGCGCTGGCGGTGCAGCTGCTGGAGGCCTCGTCGCCGGCGGCGCCGCGTCAGCTGGAGGCACGGCGTCGGGTGGCGGCAGCGCCAGCGGCGGAGGGTCAGGTGGCGGGGCGGTGGTCTCGGGCCCCTGCTCCATGACGGGCGGCACACGCGCGGAGCAGGTCTGTCGGCGGTGGCGCTGCGACCGAATGGACCTCAGCGAAGGCACCTGGTCTGGCACCGTGATGCCGTGCGCCGCGGGCGAGCTGAACGACGTCGGCAAGAACAACGCGCTCAAGCTCATCAACCTCTACCGCTTCATCGCCGACCTTCCGGCCGTGACGCTCGACGTGACGAAGAACCTGGCCGCTCAGGAGTGCGCGCTGATGATGGACGCGAACAACCAGCTCAGCCACACGCCACCGACGACGTGGGCCTGCTACTCGATGAACGGCGCGACGGCCGCGGGGCGCTCGAACATCTGCTCCACGCGCGCGGTGCGCTGCATCGACATGTACATGTCGGACTCCGGCAACGCGACGACCATCGGGCACCGCCGCTGGTTCCTCTCGAATCAGCTCGGCCCCATCGGCATCGGCGGCACCACCGGCGGCAGCTGTCATCACGTCATCGGCGGCTCGGGCACGGCCACGAAGTCGTTCATGGCGTGGCCACCGCCGGGCCCCGTGCCGCTCGAGGCCATCGCGATTCCCGGCAACCCGTCGGTCGACACCACGGGGTGGACGGTGCAGACCTACTCGGCCGCCTTCAGTCTCGTCGGGGCGAGCGTGACCGTCACCGAAGGCGGCGTCGCCAGGCCTGTCACCGTCACCCAGCTCGGAGACAACTACGGCAGCCGCTACGCGATTCGATTCAACCCGATGGGGTGGACCACCCAGGCCGGCAAGACGTACCAGGTGACCGTCACCGCGCCGGGGCTGGCCACGCCGATCAGCTATGCGGTCGAGGTCGTGTCCTGCCTGTGACAGTGGTATCGGCGCTCGTCGTTCGCGACGGGCAGGACCTGACTCACCGGCATTCGAGGTCGTGATGGAGAAGCTGCAGCACCTGTTGGACGAAGGCATCATCGACGAGGTCTTTCAGCAGCTGAAGACGGGCAAGGAGGCCGAGGTCTGGCTCGTCAGCCACCGCGGTGAGCCAGTCGCAGCCAAGCTGTACAAGGAGCGCGAGTTTCGCAGCTTCAAGAACGACTCCGGCTATCTCGAAGGGCGGCAGGTGCGGAACACGCGCACGCAGCGCGCGATGGACAACCGCACCGCGTTCGGAAAACGCGCCGCCGAAGAGGCGTGGAAGTCAGCCGAAGCCGACGCGATGTACGCGCTCGTCGCGGCGGGCGTGCGCGTGCCCAAGCCCGTGCTCTTCTACGACGGCGTGTTGCTGATGGAGGTCATCGGCGATCACGAAGGGCGCGTCGCTCCGCGGCTCGTCGAGGTGGGCGTGACGCCCGAGCAGGCGCTGCCGCTGTACGAGCACCTGCGCGGTGAGGTCATCAAGATGCTCACCGCCGACCTGATTCACGGCGACCTGTCGGAGTTCAACATTCTCATCGGCGTCGACGGGCCGGTGATCATCGACTTCCCGCAGGTCGTGACCGCCGCGCGCAACTCGCGCTCGGAGCAGTTCTTCCGCCGCGACCTCGGCAACCTGATTCGGTTCTTCTCGGCGGCGAACCCCGAGGTGGCGAAGCACGCGGGCGACCCTGACGAGATCTGGCGCGCGTACACGCGGCGCGAGCTGAGCGCCGGGTTCGTGCCGACGGGCAAGTTCGTTCCCAGACCTCAGCAGCAGCAGCAGCAGCAGCGCAACGGGCGTGGTGGGCGGCCGCCTGATCAGCGACGAGACCAGAACGGTCGCGGGCCGCAGGTCGAGGTGCGCGGGGCTCCGCAGGGCAACGGGCGCCCTCAGCAGCCGCCGAGAAA
>JAACJQ010000358.1 GCA_016879935.1 Archangiaceae bacterium
CCGCAAATGACGCTTTGTGGCGTTCGTGTCAAGGCCCGGCTGTTGCGTCGCACAACGCACTTGCTAAGGCCGTTCTCATGCTCGTCAAAAAGTACGGAAACCGCCGCCTCTACGACACGGAGTCGAGCCGCTACATCACGCTCGAAGAGCTCACCGAGAAGATCCGCGCGGGGGCCGAAGCGCGGGTCATCGACGCGAAGACCAACCGCGACCTCACGCAAGAGACGCTGACCCAGATCATCATCGAGAGCCGGGGGGCTGACACGCTGTTCCCCGCGACGCTGCTGCACCAGCTGATTCGTCTCGGAGACGACGCCCTCGCGGAGTTCCTCGGTCGCTACGTTCAGGGGGCCCTCGAGCTGTACCTGCAGGCCCGCAAGTCGACCCAGTCGATCATGCCCTTCAACCCGCTGCTGGCCCTCAACCCCTTCCTCGGTCAGGGCGGGTGGTTGGGGGGCAATCAGCAGCAGCCGCCCCAGGCGCCGCCGCCTGCTCCACCCGCGGCTGCCCAGAACGACGTCGACACGCTTCGGCGCGAGCTCGACGAGCTCAAGGCCTCACTGCAAAAGCGAAGGAAATGACGCCAGTTTGTTGCGCTGCACAAAAAGTCGCTTGACGCGTCGCGTTCCGTGCGTATTCTGTGTGCGTTCCGGTCGAGAGCGGCCGGAGTTGTCGAGCGCAGCACAACCCCTTCACGGAGACACGATCATGGCTGAGACCAACAAGACCGCTTCGCAGGTGCAGCAGCTTCCCGGGACCGAGCAGTGGAAGAAGGCGATGGACGACCAGAACGTCCGCCTCCAGACGATGTTCGACGAGATGAGCAAGGCCCACACGAAGTGGATCGAGTACGGCAACACCCAGATCGACGAGATGGGCGAGCTCATGAAGACGCAGTTCAACTACGTCAACGAGCTGGCCACCGGCGCCCGCAAGCTCTCCATCGAGAGCTCGCGCAAGGCGATGGAGTTCTTCGTTCGCTGAATCGAGTTCGCAGCCGCAGCAACGTCGCCGTGATCGGAAGCTCCAGGCCGATCACGGCGGCACTCTTTTCTCCACCTTCAAGGCCCGCCCTCCATGTTCGAAAAGCCCTCGTTGATGCCCACGCCGCGCAGCACCGTTCTCGAAGACGGGCCCGCGAAGCTGTACCGCTTTCACCCGACCACCGACGTGGCCCTCGTCGACGCGCCCCCCGTCTTCCTCGTGCCGTCGATGATCAACCGCTGGTACGTGCTCGATCTGCGCAAGGGCGCCAGCGTGGTCGAGGCCTTCGTGAACGCCGGGCTCGACGTCTTCCTGCTCGACTGGGGCGCGCCGGAGGATCACGACCGCTACTTCACGTGGGCCGACGCGCTGGCCCGCCTCGATCGCATGTTCCGCCGTGTGCTGCGTGAGACCGGCAAGCCGAAGGCCTCGGTGCTCGGCTACTGCATGGGCGCCACCATCACCTCGGTGCACGCGGCGCTGCACCCCGAGAAGTACGCGGGCTTCGTCAACCTGCTCGGCCCCATCGACTTCACCAAGGCCGGCCACCTCGGCACCATGACCGACCCGCGCTGGTTCGACGCCGAAGTCGTCGCCAACGCCGGCAACGTGTCGCCAGAGCAGATGCAGTCGGGCTTCAAGCTGCTGCGCCCCACGCAAGATCTCTCGAAGATGGTCACGCTGATGGAGAAGGGCTTCGACCCTGCCTTCCGCGTTGGCTACGACGCGCTCGACGCGTGGGCGAGTGACAACGTCGCGTTCCCGGCGGCCGCGTACGTCACCTACATTCAGGACCTGTACCAGAACAACCTGCTGCTCCAGGGCAAGCACTACGTCGGTGGCAAGCGCGTCGATCTGAAGGCCATCGAGTGCCCGCTGCTCACCATCGCCGCCGACAAAGACAACATCTGCCCGCCGAACGCCGCCGTGGCGATCAACCAGGCCGTGGCCTCGAAGGACACGAAGGTTCTCTCCGTCCCCGGTGGTCACGTGGGCGCCGTCGTGGGAAGCAAGGCCGCCGACAAGCTGTACCCGGCCCTTGTCACCTGGATGAAAGAGAGAACGGCATGAACCTGAAGGATCTGAAGATCATCGTCACCGGCGGCGCTCAGGGCATGGGCGCGCACTTCGCCACGCGGCTGCTCGAGGCGGGCGCGAAGGTGGCGGTCGGAGACGTCAACGAAGACGGCCTCAAGGCCCTGCCTGCGGGCATTCACCGCCGCCGGCTCGACGTCTCGAAGGAGGAGGACGTCGCCTCGTTCGTCGCGTGGGCGCACGAGCAGATGGGCGGCCTCAACGGCCTCATCAACAACGCCGGCATTCTGCGTGATGGCCTGCTGGTGAAGAAGGACAAGACCACCGGCGCGGTGACCAAGATGTCGCTCGATCAGTTCAACGCGGTGCTCGGCGTGAACCTCATCGGCGCGACGCTCATGGTGCGCGAAGTCGTCGCGAAGATGGTCGAGAAGGAGCAGGGCCCCGGCGTCATCGTCAACATGTCGTCGATCGCCCGCCACGGAAACCGCGGCCAGTCGAACTACGTGTCGGCCAAGGCGGCGCTCGCGGCGAACACCGTGACGTGGATGAAGGAGTTCGCTCCCTTCAAGATCCGCGTCGGCGCGGTGGCGCCCGGCATGGTCGAGACCCCGATGACCAAGGGCATGAACCAGAAGGCCCTCGACGCGTTCACGGCCAGCATTCCCGTCGGCCGCATCGGCGTGCCCGAGGACTTGTGGATCGCGGTGAAGTTCGTCCTCGAGTGCGACTACTTCAACGGCCGCACCATCGACGTCGACGGTGGCATGGGCTTCTGATCGGTCCGCGCTGAACGTCGTGCCCGCCCGGCTTCCTTCACTGGAGGTCGGGCGGTTTTTTTCAGCTTGGTCTTTTTCGTCAGGAGCCGTGCACCCTCTGCGACGATGGCCGCGTGATCGTGCTCGACGGTAGCGAAGGAGAAGGTGGCGGGCAGGTGCTCCGCTCGGCGCTGTCGTTGTCGCTCATCACGGGTCAGGCCTTTCGGCTCGAGAAGGTGCGGGCGAAGCGCAAGCCACCGGGCCTCAAGGCGCAGCACCTCACCTGCGTGCAGGGCGCTGCGAAGCTGGGTGACGCCGAGGTCGAAGGCGATGCCATCGGCAGCAACCAGGTCACCTTTCACCCGAAGGCCACGAAGGGCGGCGCGTACGCCTTTCACGTTGGCACCGCGGGCTCGACCAATCTGCTCTTCCACTGCCTCGTGTACCCGCTCGCGCTGGCGGGCGGCGGTTCGCTCACCTTGACCGGCGGTTCGCACGTCATCGCCAGCCCGTCGTTCGACTACGTCGCCCGCGTCTGGGCTGGGCTCGTGAAGCACTGGGGTTTCTCGGTGCGCTTCAAGCTCGAGGCGGCCGGCTTCTTTCCCGAAGGTGGCGGCCGGCTCTGGGTGCAGGTCGAGCCCGTCGGAGCCCCGCGGCCCATCGAACTCTCGGCACGTTCGCCGATCGATCGGCTCGTCGTGCGGTCCATCGTCGGTGGGCTGCCGCTCGACATCGCCAATCGTCAGGGCGACACGGCGCGGCGCGCGCTGAACGATCTCGGCGTGCCCGTCGAGCTCGACGTGGAGTCGCTGCCAGTGGCTCACTCGAAAGGCACCGCCGTGCTGGTCACGGCCGAATCGCAGGGCCAGACGGTCGCGGGCTTCTCGTCACTGGGAGAACGTCGCCTTCCCGCAGAAGAGGTGGGCCGGCTCGCTGCGAAAGAAGCCCGCGCCTGGCTGCGGGGAACCGGAGCGCTGGACGAGCACGCAGGTGACCAGGTGCTGCTTCCGATGGGGCTCGCCGCGGCAGGGCTGCTGGGAGCGCCACAGGCGTCACGCTTCAAGGCTCACGTCATCTCCGATCACCTCACGACGCACGCGAAGGTGCTCGAGGCGTTTCTGCCGATTCGGGTGACGATCACGAACGACCTGGTCGAAGTGCAGCCGAAATGATCACGCGCCCGTGGAGCGCTCACCAGTCAGCTTGCGACGCACACGAACTGGCGGGGCGGCGTCTTCTTTGGCGGCCGCGATCTCTTCGTTCACGTTGCCGAACAACTTCCACGCGAACGGCGCGGCGATGGCGAAGCAGAGCAGGGCCCCGCCGATCTGCATCCAGGGGAAGGTGACCTCTTCGGGAGCGTTCTCTTCGCTCTCGACCCAGGTCTTCACCTTGCTGGGCTTCTTGTTGAGATCCTTCACCTCGGTGGCGTCGTCTTCGTACTTCTGAAGTCCGCGGCGCGGCTTGTCGGCGAACGCGAGCGGCGCGGCGAGGACGAGAGCGGCGAGCGTGGCGAAGACCCAGCGAGTCATGGGCGAAACGCTAGCACGGGCGTTCAGGTGGCGCGTACCAGCTCCACCTTCTCGAGGTGTCGGGGAATGGAGGTGGGCCAACCCTTGGCCTCGACTCGGGTCTTCAGGGCCGCCAGGGCCGAGTCCTCTCCGTGCACCAGCAACACCTGCTTCGGCGGGGTGGTGAAGCCATCCATCCACCGCAGCATCTCGGTCCAGTCGGCGTGCGCCGAGAAGCCGGAGATCTGCGTGAGCTGCGCACGAACCGGCACCTCCTGCCCGTGCAGTCGAATCGTGGGCTCGCCATCGAGCATGCGGCGGCCACGTGTTCCGACCGACTGGTAGCCGACGAAGACGATCGTGTTCTTCGGGTCAGACACGCGGTGTTTGAGGTGGTGCAGAATTCGCCCGCCCGTCGCCATGCCGCTCGCCGAGATGATGATGCCCGGGCCCTTGAAGTGGTTGAGCTGTTTGCTCTCGTTCGCCGACACCACGAACTTCGTGTGACGGGTCTGCAGCGGTGTCTTGCCGTCGATGACGAGCTTCTTCATGTCGAGATCGTGATCGCTCGAGTGCGCCAGGTAGATGGGCGTCGCGTCGCACGCCATCGGCGAGTCGACGAACACCGGCAGCTCGGGGATTCGCCTGGCCCGCTCGAGGTTGTCGAGGTGGTACAGGATCTCTTGCGTGCGGCCGACGGCGAAGGCGGGAATCACGACGACGCCGCCTCGCTTCGCGGTCTCGTTCACGATCTCGGCGAGCAGATCCATCGGGTGGGTCTCTTTGTGCGCGCGATCGCCGTAGGTGCTCTCGGCGATGAGCGTGGTGGCTGACTCCACCGCCGTCGGGTCGCGCAGAATCGGAGCGTTGTAGCGCCCGAGATCGCCCGAGAAGACGACCCGCTGCTTCGAGCTGAGCAGATCGAACACGCAGATCGCGCTGCCCAGAATGTGACCGGCCGGCACGAAGGTCAGCAGAATGCCGGGCACGATCTCTCGCGCGCGGCCGTAGGCGAAGGTCTCGAACAGCTCGAGCGCTCGCCGCGCATCGGCCTCGGAGTACAACGGCAGGGCCGGCGAGTGCCGTGAGTAGCCCTCTTTGTTCGCGTAGCGGGCCTCTTCTTCCTGAATGCGCGCCGAGTCGGGCAGCAGCAGGCCACAGAGATCGCGCGTGCCCCCCGTGGAGAAGATGGGCCCCCGATAGCCCTGCGCCACGAGCCGCGGCAGCCCGCCGGTGTGATCGATGTGCGCGTGCGTGATCACGATCGCGTTCAGCGTCTTCACGTCGATCGGCGTCGGCGCCCAGTTGCGGAGCCGCAACTCCTTCGGGCCCTGGAACAGGCCGCAGTCGATCAGCACCTGTTTGCCGTCGTGCTCGAGCAGGAACTTCGAGCCCGTCACCGTGCCTGCTGCGCCGAGGAATTGAATCGAGGCCATGAGGTCACTCCACTGAGACGAAGACGCTGTGCATGCCGCCGAGGTTGAAGTCGAACCGCCACGCGTACTGATACGAAAGCGAGAGCGGGATCACGTCCATCACGGTGAAGCGGAAGCTCGCCGCGCCGCCAGCGCCTCGCATCCACTGCAGCTGTCGTGTGAGCGCCGCCGAGCCGAATGCTTCGACGTCGAACTGCCGCGCGAAGAAGGAGGGGAAGAGCCAGAGAATCGACGCGGTGCCGCGGTCGATGATGAAGCTGTAGCGGTAGCGCACGGTGCCGATGCCCGCGGCCTCGGTGCGAATCGTGTAATCCTCGTACCCTCTCACCGCCTCGGCGAGCGTTCCCGGCAGATAGCCACCCGGGCCTGCGGGGACGTCGGCGTTCTTCTGGCTCTGGAAGATCGAGACACCGAGGGGCTGGCCTCCGACGCGGAGCGAACGCTCGGGCGACCCCGGCAACCACCGGCCGATGAACGTGCCGACGAACGAGTGCCGCTGCGTGAAGGGCATCGGCAGCGCGAACGACAACGTGCCGCGAAGATCGAACAGGTTGCGATCGCTTCCGAAGACCGACGGGTACGCACGCGCGGTGGCGCTCACGGCGAACATGCGCTGTGGGCCGCCGTACGACGTCGACTCGGCACCCGAGAACGAGATCGAGACCTCAGGCCCGAAGTACTTCTCGAGGAACGAAGGCCCCGAGCTGAACACGGTCTCACTGACGAGCGCGCGCATCGCGAACGAGACCGGCACGGTGAAGAAGGTGCGCCCGCCCGAAAGCGCTGCCGACCAGAACGCGCCGTCGGTCACCGCGTCACGCGAGCCGAACAACCCCAGCTGCCACGGCGCGAGCTGCTGATTCACGTACTCGGCCGAGGCGCTCCATTGGCGCGTGGGCCAGACGAAGGTGCCGTTGAGGGCCCAGTTGTGTTTGCTGAGCCGGTCTTTGCCGCTGAGCGACGCGTAGATGGTGGTCGTCCACGTGATCTTCTGGTTCTCGTCGATGGTCGGCAGCACGGTGACTGCAGGCAGCCGCAGCTGCGGCAGGAAGCGGTGGTCGACGCTCGAGTAGGGCTCGTCGTTGGTGACGACCAACGGCGGCGAATCGGGGAAGGGCGGGGGCGCGAAGACGCCTGCATCGGTTTCACTCACGCCGGCATCGGGCTCCATCGTGGTGTCGGCCTGCGCGATGACGACGCCCGCCCTGACGATCTCGAGCACGTTCGCCGGCGCGCGATCGATCGACCACTGCGTGCCATCACGGTTCACGAACACGAACGCGTCTTCGGTCGGCCACGCATCGAGCATGGTCCATGGCGCGTCGGTGAGGCGCTCCAGCCGCCCGGTGTCGAGCGCGAGGCGATGCACCTGCAGGCGCCCGTGCTGCGAGCGCGTGAAGCTCACGTGCTGCTCGTCGAGCCACTTCGCGCCGTAGTTGAACGCGCCGTCGTCGGTGAGCGCGCGCACCGAGCCATCGGCTTCTCGCACGCGCAGGTTCCACCCGTTGCCGTCGAGCTGCGAGAAGACGATTCGTTCGCCGAGCATCGAGGGCGACGCGAGCGAGACGCCGGCGGGAGGCGTGTACAGCACCGTCGTCGTCGCCTTCTCGAGGTCGAACGACACCAGCCGCGACTGCCCGGCCACGAAGTCGACGAAGACATAGGCCGTCGCATTGGCGTTGACGACGCCGCCCTGCCCACGACCCACCTCCTGCCAGACCTGCACGACGTCTCCGCTGGTCGTGTCGATCTTCCAGAGCTGTGTGCGCGTGTCGCCGCGCGAGATGAGATCTTCGTTCATGAGGAAGAGGAACTTTCCGTCGGTCGTGAAGGAGAGCCCGCTCATCGTCACCGGCCCCACCTGCACCCACTGCCGGCCGAAGAAGAGCTGCGTCAGGTGCCGCTCGAAACGAACCGAGCCGTCTTTCTCGAGCAGCCGCAGCATCGGCACTTCGTCGTTGCCTGACTGCACGAGCGCGATGGCTCCGGTGGGTCGATGCACGGCGATTCGCGCGAGCTGGCCGAGCTTCTCACGCAGCGTCTTCTGATCGGGTGGGCGCGCTCGCGTCACGTGCGTGCGCTCGAGGCCGCGCGACCACTCGTCGACGAGGTCGCCCAGCGTCTTGCCGTACACCTCGCTGAACCGCAGCGAGACGCCGAACGGCGCGAAGAACGCCCGGCCTTGACGATCCATCAGGCTCCACAAGGCCTCTTCTCCGCCACGCTCGACGAGCCACTCCACGAAGGGCAACGAGGTCAGGTACGCGCCGCTGTAGGGGTAGAGCTCGCGTTGGTTGGCGCTCAGGTCGCCGGGGCCCAGCGAGCCCCCGCGCGCGTCGACGAAGGAGTCGAATACGCCGCGATAGATCGGGCTGTTCGGCCGGCCGACCGTTCGTTTGATGCGACCCTCGTAGTACTGCGCCACGCCCTCGGTGAACCAGCGCTCGAGGAAGATCTGCGACGACAGCACCGGGCCCGTGACCACGTTCACCACGCGCCAGAAGGCCTCGACCTGCTCGAAGTGCGCGTAGTGGAACATCTCGTGGCAGCTCACGTCGCCTGGGCCTGCGCCCGAGAGGCCGTACCAGTTGAGCAACTCCATCGACGTCTGCAGCGGGTTCACCGAGTGCAGCGGCTCTCCGATGAGCTGGCCGGTGACGTAGGCGTTGTTGAAGTTCGCGCTGGTGAGGAAGAGCAGGGCGCGCTCGCGCGGGCGCTCGGTCGTCTGCAGCGCGCGGAACGACTTGAGGCACTCGCTCGCCCGTCGGGCCACGCGCTCGGCGGCCTCTTTGTGCGCGGCCGGGTAGTAGACCTCGAGGTCATCGGTCTCGAGCCGGCGCATGTCGTCCTGCGCGAAGGCGGTCGCCAGTTCCTGACTGAATCGGGGAGTCGCGGTCGCGCAACCGAGCGCGAGTGGAGCCAGCAGAACGAGGAGACGCCGCATCGCGCGAACCATCGCGCATCAGAAGGGTCGGTGCTACGAGCGCGCGCACCATGACGATGCCGACGCCGCCGCAACTCGACTCCGCGTTCGCCCAGGTCTCTGCCGCGATCGATCAACTCGAAGGCCGAAAGGTCGATCTCACGAAAGAGCCGTGGGACGTGATCGAGAAGGGCGTGATCAAGCTCCTCGGAGGCCCCTTCAACCCGCAGCAGATGGAGCACCAGGTCGTCGCGCTGGGCCTCGCCACCGCGTTCGCCCGCCGCCTCAACGCCGATCACCAGGCCTTCTGGTTTCCCTCGCGTGAAGCGGCCGAAGGCGCCTCGCTCGGTTTCCCCGAGGCGCTCATCATGTTGTCGCCCTTCGGCGCCGTGATGGATGCGCTGGGCTCGGCCCGCCTCGCGCGGCTCGACGACGTGCAGAAAGACATTCGCAACTCGCTCGCGCAGGTGAAGTTCGGCGCGGGTGGTGGCGGCGGTCAGCGCATCGGTCCCGAGGACTACATGCGGCTGTTCGACCCGGGCTTCGTGCAGTTGGTCGCGCTCGACCCCGTGAAGTCGGCCCAGGCTTGGACGACGCCTCCCGAGCGGCTCGCCATCGACGTGCGTGACGGCATCAGCCGCGCGCAGAAGATCCCGCCCGAGCTGAAGAAGCAGATGGAGTCGCAGCTCGTCACGGCCCTGCAGCGCATGGAGCCCGGCAAGCCGCTCATCTCGCAGGTCACCCGTGCGCCGCGCGTGTGTGAAGTCGTCGGTCTGCTGTTCGGCACCGCGACGTCGACCGGCTCGGCCCCCGAAGAGTTCTGGATGGACGTCGTCATGCCGTTCCTCTTCGTCGGCACGCCCGAGAGGTTCCCCGAGCTCGAAGGCGAAGAGCTGCAGGCCGCGAAGCAGGGCATCGACCCGATGCTGCTGTTCCTCGACGTGGTGCCGTACCAGTACAAGTCGCCCGAAGAAGACGGCCTGCTGAACGCGTTCCCCGGCTCGTCGCTCGGGTTGCCGCACGAGGGCTTCGGAGCGGTTCAGAACCTGCGCCTGGTGAAGGTCGGCCTCGACGCGATTCGGGAGCCGATCGCGAAGTTCGACGAGAAGAAGACGCGCGCGACGCTCGAGAAGTTCGCCGCCGACGTGAAGCGGCAGACGGGAGAGGTTGCCCTTCAGGGGCAGGCCGAAGCGAAGCAGATGCTCGACGCCGCCATGGTGCTGCTGACCGATCTGAAGCGCGTGGTCGAGAGCGGGAAAGAGGTCTGCGTGCGGCGGCTCACCGAGGCCGAAGCGGCGAGCGACCCGGCGTTGTCGTTGGTGCGTCAGGCGCTCTCGGGCCCGCGCATCATCCTCACCACGTGAGACGAAGCCGGGAGCGAGCCTGAGGAGCGGCGGCTCGGTTGGGTCGCGAAGGCGGAGTCGAACTGAAGAGCCAGCCTCAGGGTCGCTTGTTGCGGCCCATCAGCACACCCGAGGTCACCGCGCTGGCGACGCTGATCAGCGCGACCGAGACGAAGAGCAGGGCGAAGGCCATCGGCTCTCTCGGGAAGAAGCGCTCGACGAACCACGTGCCGAGCTTGAGCGTCAGGGTCGCGCTCACGAGCGCAGCGATCAACGACCAGATGAAGATCTTCAACGCGTCGGGCATGCGCGGAGCCTACGCGCTGTCGCGTCGGCGCGCGATGTCGGCTGCCATTTCGAGCTGGGCCTTCCAGTGGCCGTAGAGGCGCTGCTTCGAGGCCAGGCGGTCGAGCGCGGCCTGGGTCTCGAGATCGATCGTCGCCGGAGGCGCGTCACGAAACGGGGTTCCCGGGAGCGGCATGAACGAGTGCGAGTGCACGCGGGCGCCCCTGTCGGCGAGCTGCTCCATGAGCGTGACGGTTGCGCGCACTTCGTCGGCGCCTTCGCCAGGCAGCCCGAGAATGAAGTCGACGTCGGGGCGTAGCCTGGCCGCGACGGCGATCTCGACCGCACGAACGATCGCTCCGACATCGTGACCGCGCTTGCTCATCGCGAGCACTCGATCGGAGCCCGACTGCCCGCCGATGATGATCGAGTCGTTGAACGCGTACCGCTTGATGAGCGCCATCGACTCCGGCGTGACGTGCTCCGGCCGCACCTCGGACGGGAAGGTGCCGAAGAACACCCGCCCATCGGGAGCCATCGCTTCTTTGGACCGCGCGAGCAGTTCTTCGACCGCCGCCAGGTTCACGGACTCGTCGTTCGAGCCATACGAGAGCGCAGTCGGTGAGATGAAACGCAGATCGCGCCGGCCCGACTCGCGCAGCACCCGCGCCCACTGCACGACGTTCTCGACGCTGCGATGCCGGAAGGTGGCCTTGCTGAAGAACGGCGTCTGGCAGAACCGGCACGCGTAGATGCAGCCGCGGGTGAGCTCGACCGACCCGAAGATCTCCCTCGATGGCGCGAACGGAGGGAAGTCGTTCAGGTCGATGCGTTCGGGCCTTGGGTTGCGAACGACGGCGCCGTCGACGAGGCGCGCGAAGCCTGGCGTGCCATTCACGTCTTGCTCATCACGAACGCGACGTACCAGCTCGATGAACGGCCGCTCGCCTTCACCGATGCAGATCAGATCGAACCCGCCCCGCAGCGACTCGAGCGGCTCGGCCGTCGCGTGCACGCCACCCGCGATCGCCAGAAACGGCGCGCACGCCTCCCGCACCTGCCTCAGCTCGTTCGCGCACTCGGGGAAGCTCGGCGAATAGAACGACCACGCGACGATGACCTTCGCGCCACGCGCCTGCTCGGAGCGAATCGTCTCGATCAACTCGGTCGTGTTGCGCGGCAGCAGCAACGGAACTGAGGCGAACTCGGGGTGGGCTTCGACCGCTCCGGCGAGGGCCGTCAGCGCATACTTCCCGGGGAAGCGGTAGCTGAAGACGAGGCTGACCACGGCTTCGACATACCAACACTGCCCCGTTTGTGACGAACGTGTCTCTGAACGGCAAACAGATGATGGCGTCGGCAGGCGCAGCTTGAGCCCTTGGCGCCTGCTCACTACGCCGCGCGCTCGTGTTTCGACCGCTGCTGATCGTGACGATGCTCTCTGCGTGTGGCGGAGCGTCGGTTGATTCCCGAGAGGCCGAGCTCTCGACGGTGATCGCGCGCGCCGACGAGGTGCTGCTCCGATCGCGCCCGTCGCTCGTGGCTGGCCGCTATCAGCGCATGGCGGCGACGCCGTTCGACTTCTATCGCGGCAACCTCGCCGTCTTTCGCCACGACTGGGAGCTGGGGCGCACGAGCCGCTCCGGGTTCCTCGGTTCGGTTCCACCCGTGTGGGGGCTCGCCGACCCGCACCCCGAGAACTTCGGCGTGTTGATCGCCTCTGATGGAACGGCCGCCATCGAGCCCAACGACTTCGACAGCGCCGATCGGGTGCCGTACCTCTTCGACCTGCGGCGGCTCGTCGCGGGGCTCGTGATCGCGATGCGGCAGGCGAACGTGCAGTTCGAGTCGCGGCCCATCGTGGTTGCAGCAGTCAACCGGTACTCGTCGGTGCTCCACGCGCGTGCGGCCGGCGAGCCGGGAGTTCGCGTGACGGTCAACGAGCCGAAGGACACCATCGGTGCTGACCTCTTCAAGCGGTCCCGCCGCGATCTCTCGGCGCGTGCCGAACTGGGTGGTCTCACTGAGGTCGTGGAAGGGAAGCGCCGCTTCAAGCGAGGCGTCATCGACCCCGATGAGCCGACGCAGGTCCTCTCTGAGCTGCCGCCGTCCCTTCGAGGCGAGCTCCCTTCGGTTCTGCGCCGCCTTGGCGATCGTGAGGGCGCGTTGCTCGATGCCGTTCGTGAGTTCGGCTCTGGCGTCGCGAGCTGGCCGCGCGTTCGGTTGCTGCTGCTCCTCGACGGGCCCACCGACGCGCCTGGCGACGACGTGATCCTCGAGGTGAAGGAGCTTTCGGAGTCTGCGGTCGCCGGGTGGTACCGGCCCTCGCTCCCGTCGACCGACACGCCCACTCGCGTCGAAGGTGCCGCGCGCCGTGCCTGGGCTCGCCCCGACGCCGACCCGCGCTTCTTCGCCACCAACTGGCTCGGCCTGCCCGTGCTGGTTCGAACCGAGTCGGAGGCGTTCAAGGGCATTCGGGTGAGTCGCATGGCGGGCGACCGCGGAACGGCTGCGGCCTTCACGGCGCTCGGCGAACTCTGCGGAGGCCTCCTCGCGCGAGTCCATTCCGAGAGCGAGCCCGAGATCGTGAAGCAGATCATCGAGCAGATCGATCGCGGCCCCGAGGTCTTCGCCGACGAGCAGGCAGCGTTCGCAGACGACTACGCCGCCCAGGTGTTGGTCGATCAGCAGCGCTTCGCTTCCGCGCTCGAGCGGCTTGGTCCGACGCTCGGCATTCAGCACGACGTTCGCGAGCAGGCGCCGTCGGTCGCCGCGAGCCTGTTCGGAGTCGCTCCATGAGCCTGCTCGTCGTCGTCTCGCTCGCGCTCGCGCAAGTCGATGCAGGCGTCGTCGACGAGGTCGATGGCGGCGCCTTCGTGTGGAGCCCGATCATCGACGTGTTCGGAGAGTTTCAGGCGCGCGTTCCACGTGACGCGGCTCCGTTCACCACCTTCGCCGTTCCCCGCGTGCAGGCCGGTGTCGAGGCGGGGTGGAAGGGCGCCGCTGGCCGCGTGCTGCTCGAGGGCGTGTACGCGACACAGGGTGGGGCGCTGATCGGCGTCGCTGGTGACAGCATCGTCATTCGGCTCCGCGAAGCGTGGGGCGGGTACCGGTGGAGGTTCCTCGAAGCCCAGCTTGGGCTCGTGCCGACGCTCACCGTGCCCGAGGTCGAGCGCGCGTTTCTGTTTCGCGAACTCTCGGCCGACGGGCTCGAGACGTATCGGATCAAACCGCCCGCCGATCTCGGCGCGACGCTCAAGGGCCACCTGCCCGCCGGCTACGGGTGGGTCGCGGCGAGCGTGACGAACGGAGAGGGCTACACCTCGCGTGAGCTGAACGCGGGCAAGAACGTCGAGGTGACGGCGGCCGTTCACCCCGTTCCTCGTGGCGTGCTCGAACCGCTCACGCTGCTCGGCTCCGCGATGGTCGGCACCACGGGCCCCTCGTCGACGATCACGAACCGGTACGGCGGCGGCGTGCTCTGGGCGGGCTCGAAGCTCGGCCTCGGCGCGACGGCGTTCACCGTGCAGGGGTGGATGGACGATGGCTCTCGGCGTGCGCTGCTCGTGCAGGGCTTCGCGCGCGGAGAGCTGTTCTCTCGCCTGCTGCTGGCCGCACGCGTGCAGCTCTTTCAGCGAGACACGACGCAGGACGATCAGGTGCTGGAGTTGATTGGCGCGGTCGGCCTCAAGGCCGAGCCGGTGGAGTTCTTCGTGGCCGTGCACCGAACGGCCTTGTCAGGGCTCGCTCGAACGGCTTTGCCCGGGGTCGATTCGACCGACGTTCGCGCCGTGGTTCGGGTTCGATGGCCGGGGCTGTACCAATGACGACGAGGAGCACGACATGACGATGCGAGCAGCAGTGATGGGTCTGGTGGTGGGGTTGGGCGCGGGCTTCGTGTCGTGTGGAACACCTGCGACGACGTGTTCGGCGGCGACGTGCGCGACGGGGTGCTGCTCCAGCGACAACCTGTGCATGCCGGGGACCACGACCGCCGCGTGTGGCAGCGGAGGCAAGGCGTGCGCGGCGTGTCAGACGACGCAGACCTGCAACCTTGGCGTGTGCGTGGGCTCGAGCACGGGCGGTGGCGTCGCGACGGGTGGTGGCTCCGCCTCGGCGGGTGGCAGCGCGTCGGCAGGTGGAACGGCTTCGGCTGGTGGCTCCGCGAGCGCAGGCGGAAGCGCGACGGCAGGTGGAACGGCGACTGCTGGCGGGACTGCGATGGCTGGAGGCTCGGCGACCGCGGGCGGTTCGGCCGGAGTCGGCAGCGTCGTGATCAACGAGATCTGGGGCGCGGGCAACAACGTCGGCAACGACTACGTCGAGCTCTTCAACCCGGGCACCGCCGCGAAGGACGTGTCGGGCTACTCCGTGACCGACACCGAGACGACTGACGGCGGCCCCAAGCCGCGTGAGGGCGTCATCTTCCCCGCGGGCACGATTCTTCCTGCCGGTGGCTATCTGCTCGTGGTCGCTGATCGTCGTGACGCTGGCGTCTCGACCGATTGCCTCGGTGGACCCACGCCGTGTTTCGAGGCGCGCTTCGGCATCTCGCAGGCGAACGGCGAGACGGTCTTCGTGCTCGATCAGACCGGGGCGATCGCGACCTCGCAGTACTACGGCCCCGACGCGGGTCCTGCCGGCCAGTCGTACGCCCGCATTCCGAACGGCACGGGCAACTTCCAGCCGGCAACCTCGACGCCGGGCGCGGTGAACGCTCCCTGAGTCAGAGCCGCTTGAAGCGCGCCTGGAAGAACCGCAGGTGTTTCGGCTCGTAGATCATCTCGAGGCCGCGCACCGTCTTGCGGTTCTCCCACACGGCTTGCACCGACTCGATCGTCACGTCGCAGTGGGCCTGCGTGTAGACGCGGCGGGGGAAGGTGAGGCGTACGAGCTCGAGCTTCGGGCGGTGGTGTTCGCCGTTCTTGTCGCGGCCGGCTGAGACGATGCCGCGCTCCATCGAGCGAATTCCGGAGTCGAGGTACAGCTCGGCCGCGAGCGTCTGCGCGGGGAACTGGAGCTGATCGAGCTGCGGGAAGAACTGCTTCGCGTCGAGGAACACCGCGTGCCCGCCGATGGGGAGCACGATCGGAATGCCGAGCGCCTTGAGGTGATCGCCGACGTACTCGACCTGGCCGATGCGGGCGCGCATGTGATCTTCCTGCACGGCCTCGACGATGCCGCGGGCCATCGCTTCGAGATCGCGGCCGGCGAGGCCGCCGTACGTGTGCAGCCCTTCGAAGAGCACCACGAGGTTGCGCGCCTCTTCGAAGATGTCCCAGTCGTTGAGCGCGAGGAACCCGCCGATGTTGACGAGGAGGTCCTTCTTGCCGCTCATCGTGCAGCCGTCGGAGTAGCTGCAGGTCTCGAGCAGAATTTCGGCCAGCGTCTTGTCGGCGTAGCCGGTTTCGCGCTGCTTGATGAACCACGCGTTCTCCATGGCGCGCGTGGCGTCGAGGAAGAGACGAATGCCGTGGCGTTTGGTGAGCTCGCGCACGGCGCGCAGGTTGGCCATCGAGATCGGCTGGCCGCCGGCCATGTTCACCGTGGCGGCGATGGAGACGTAGGGGATCTTCTTCGCGCCGGCCTTCGCGATGATCGCCTCGAGCTTGCCCAGGTCGACGTTGCCCTTGAACGGGTGCAGTGAGCTCGGGTCGTGCGCTTCGTCGATGATGATGTCGACGAAGGTTCCGCCGGCGCGCTCCTGATGGGCGCGGGTGGTGGTGAAGTACATGTTCCCGGGAACGACATCGCCGGGCTTGATGAGAATGGTCGAGAGCAGGTGCTCGGCGCCTCGGCCCTGGTGGGTCGGCACGAGGTGTTTGTAGCCGTAGTACTTCTGCACCGCGGCCTCGAGGTTGAAGAAGTTGCGGCTGCCCGCGTACGCCTCGTCGCCCAGCATCATGCCGGCCCACTGCGAGTCACTCATCGCGCTCGTGCCGGAGTCGGTCAGCAGGTCGATGTAGACGTCATCGGAGCGCAGCAGGAAGGTGTTGAAGCCCGCTTCGATAAGCGCCTTCTCTCGCTCGGCCCGCGTCGTCATGCGGAGCGGTTCGACCATCTTGATCTTGAACGGTTCGGCCCAGGAACGCTTTGGCATCGGTGCTTCCTCCCGGGGCGGGACTTCGCCCAGTCGGAGGGGAAGGGCGCTGATGTTGGTCAAGCGCTACAGCGTCCCAGGTTGACCCTTAGGCGAGGCCGGGGGCTGGCCAGCAGTCGGCTGCGAAGCGACTGCCGTGACCACTCCAGCGATGATCGCCTCGGCAGCCTGGTTTTCTGCCGCTGCGCAGCGACGACACCAGTACCCCTCAGAGCGGCACTTCGAACAGGAGGCAACGAGAACGGACTGCACGTTGTCGGTCTCGCGCAGGTTGGCTTCGAGGAAGTTCACAACAGGTGCGGTGAGTTCGAGCGCAGCCAGAACTTCGCCGGTCTTCACGTCCACCAGCCTTCCCTGAAATCGATACTGGCCTGCGGAGAGTTGGCGCCCGAACGTACTCTTCGCCAGTTGCGGCCCAGTACATTCGGTGAGTTCGTTTGCCGATTCCCCGCAGAAGAACCGGCTGTGCTCATTCACTTCGTCGAGTGAGCCGACCTGGAGGAGCGCATCAGCCCCCGTCTCCCGCGCCAGGATCAGTGCTCGCTCGATGTCCGACAGTTGCGCGGCACTCTCGTTCTTTCGCTCCTGGACCACCCGACCAGTCACGGCGGACGAGACAACCCTGATTCCCCGCTTGAGGAATCCGCGTTCGAACTCATTGAGGTATCCCTCGAAGGTTCCACGGGTAGACCCTGACGGCGGCAGGATCATGACGGACTTCACCGTCGGCCCCCAGCTCGACTGCGTGACCTCAGTGCGGTTGGTCACTGCAGCGGAAACGGGCGAGACCGAGGTGACGAGCGGGTAGGTGCACGACGATGCGAGGAGGACAAAGACGAGAGTTCTGGGCGTCACGTGCGCCGGCTCCAATTGAGTCAGGTGCTTCCAGTCGTTGCGTCGATAGGAAAGTTCCGCTACCTATAGTTTCGCCGTCCGCGGTGGTAGCTCAGTTGGTAGAGCACGAGCTTCCCAAGCTCGGGGTCGAGGGTTCGAATCCCTTCCGCCGCTCAACGAAGGCCCCGAAGTCGCGCGAGAAATCGTCGCGGCTTCGGGGTCTTCTCTTTGGATCCGATGCCCATCGCGAGGAGCTAAGGCTCGACGGTCACGCCCTCTTCGTTCGGGAACGAAGTGTTTACGATTGGCTCCTCGGTCACTGCGAAGCCCTCGGTGGCGGGGTTGCCAGCGAGACTCGTGCAGACCCAACTGCCCCCCGACCTCACCGCGCACGAGTTCAGAACCACCGGAACCCGCGAGAGGGGATTCACTAGGCGGTAGGTGCGGGCCTCGAACGACCCGCCTCCGTTCGGACTGGATGCTCCAACGAAGCACCGACCGACAGGGGAAATGCTCGAGACAGACGGTCCGCCGAACGAGGCTGTCATTGAAAGCCCTGTCATGTAGGGAACCCCTGAGCAACCGAAGTTCGTCCAGCAGAGGCGCACAAACGAATCGAGCGGACGAGGCGAAAGCCCGTCAACACCGGTGAAACAGTTGCTTCGCAGTGAGTAGAAGTCGGTGCCCGTGAAGTAGCCGAGAAGCCCCCCGTCGGCGCTCACGACTCTGATTCCACCAGGCGGACCAGCAAATCCCTGAATGCCTCGCGGTCCTGCAACGACCACGACTCCGCCGTCGATGGCGGCTGAGCCACCGTCTGCGGCGAACACGAACAACGCTTGTCCGGGCTGCCCCTGAACTCCTTGCTGGCCCTGCGAGCCCTGCGTTCCGTTGCAGACGACCGAGGTCCCGCTCGCTCCGATGAGGCGAACGCCACCTGCCGGACACGTCGTTCCGGGATTCTCGACTGCGAAGCCGACGGACTGACCGGGAGATCCCTGCGCTCCGTTGCAGGCGTACGCGGTGCCCGATGCCGAGACGAGGCGCACGCCGCCGGCCGCGCAGTTCGTACCCGCCGGCTCACTGCTGCCCACGACCGACTGACCTGGCGAGCCTTGAACTCCCTGTGGTCCAACCGGTCCCGCGACGATCGCCACGCCGCCGTCGATCACGATCGTTCCTCCGTCGACCGTGCTCACGACCACGACCTGTCCCGCAGGTCCGACCGGCCCAGGAGGACCCGCCACGATCACCACTCCGCCATCGACGAGCAGGGCTCCACCGTCGGCCGATGCGAGCACGACCACCTGACCCGGAGCGCCCATCGCGCCCATCGGCCCCTGCGGCCCCGCATCACCCGCTGGTCCCACCGGCCCCTGAACGCCGGCATCACCTTGCGGACCCGCGGGCCCCTGCGGACCGGGATCGCCCTTCGGCCCCTGCGGCCCACTCGTGCACGCGACGAGGTTCAGCACCACTGCCACCAGCACGATGCGTTTCATTTTCGCGTCCGCCCCCTGAAAATCGCGCGCTGACGCTACGCGATGCCCGGAGTTCGCAGCAGCCCGAAAAGTGGGTGCGGTTGCCGAACGAAACCTCGAACTGTCCTTCACCGCGCTCGCAGCCCCAGCACTTCGGAGCGGCCGAACATGTCGCATCGCCCGTAGTCGACGCTGCGCGTGTTCTCTCCAACCGCGACGTCGAACGGTCCCGCCATGCCGTTCGAACCGGGGAAGGTGAGGACGGGCCACGGTGGAATCGTGACGTTCGCGCTGTAGGTCCGCCAACCGCAGCCGGTCGCCGTGTCCATCGGCGTCTCTGAGCGGAGCGACCCGAGCGCGAACGAGACCCCTCCATCGGCGAAGGTCGGCGTGCGTTGCTGTCTCGACCCGAACGCGATGAGCCCCTGCGTCGAGCGCGACAGAAAGAACGCGTGGGCCGGAGGGCCAAAGAATGGAACGTACGAAGCTCCAAAGAAGGCGAGCACCTCGCCCTGCGCGAAGGGCTGTTGGAGCGGCACGAACGCGCTGTAGTCGAGCTGAACCGATGCATCTGCGCTGGAGAGCTCGAGGTGTTGGACTCCCGCCGAGATCGACGTCTGGCCGACGGTGAAGTCTCCCGACAGCTCGCCCTCGAAGAGTCCTCCGTCGGTTTGGCGAATCACCACGACGAATTGGTTCGGTCCGCCACCGCCGCCGGTGATGCTTCCGCCCGCGAACCCGCCGCCGATGAAGCCACCGCCGCCGGCGATGCTGCCGCCCGCGAATCCACCGCCGACGAGCCCGCCACCGGCCGCTGTTCCACCAGCAACGCCTCCCGCCGAAGCGCCGCCGGCGACTCCCCCTGCGGTTCCTCCCGCGGAGATTCCACCAGCGAATCCGCCGCCCATTCCGCCCGCCGACGTTCCACCTGCGACTCCGGCTCCTGCAGCGGCACCACCTGCTGTTGCGCCTCCAGCGACTCCGCCGCCAGCGGTGCCTCCGTCACGACCATCGACGAATGCACTGCACGAGGAGATCAGAGCCACCAACACCAATCGCTGTCTCATCGCTTCCTCGTTGTCGAAGCCGGCCCGGCCTTGGTGAGTGGCCGCGACTTCGGCTTTCCGTTGTCTGGTGGCCAGCCGAGTGTGCGGTGACTCTGTGACAGACTGTCGCCCGTGTTGATGCGCCAACTCCCCATCGTTCTGGCCTGCATCATCGCTGCCTGCACACCATCTTTCACTCCACTCCAGTCGACGAGTGACCCCTCGTGCTCGGGCCCGCTCCTCGTTGACGATCTCCCGTGCGGTTCCGCGTGTTCAGTGCGCGCAGGCAGCACCGTCACGGTCGACCCTCCGGCCGGCTGCACGGCTCGGTGGAGCGTCGCATCGTGCCTGAGCTCTCGCTGCGTCGTTCCGGCGGACGGGCGGCTGTCGCTCGCAGTTCTTCGAACTGGCTGGCCGGTCTCTCTGCGTCGCGAAGGGCAGGGCACCGTTCGCGTCTCACCCGACCTCGACTGCTCGAACGGCTGCAGCGTGATCGTCCCGCTGGGCCAGTCACTCGCCTTTCAGGTGTCGCCAGCTGCCGGAATGACCTTCGAGGTCGACGGTGCGAACTGTGACGCAAACGGAGCCTGCGTCGTTGCGCCGCCTGAACGCGCCAGTGAGGTCGTCGTTCGGTTCCTCTCCGACGCGGTGACGTTGCGACTGTCCATCACTGGGCTCGGGCAGGTCGAGTCCGAAGGGCTGCTCTGTCGCCAGGATGGCGGAACGTGCGGGCGGTCGTACTCGCGTGGCAGTCGCGTTCAGCTGAGGGCTTCCGGCGCCGAGTTCGCCTCTGATGCCTCCGTTCGCTGGTCGACTGGCTGTGCTGGTTCGACCTGCGAGGTCGCCCTCGTTGCCTCTCGAGACGTCGCTGTGCAGATCGACAACTTCGTCACGCTCGAGGTGCAGGGAGCAGACGGCGGGCTCGAAGTGGATGGCGCGCTGCGTGCCCTGCCGTTCGTGCGCGAGGTACCCATCGGTTCTGCGGTGCGGCTCGTGGCATCGCCCGGGCCCGATGACACGTTTGGCGGCTTTTCTGGGCTGCCCTGTGCCGAGCCCGTCGCCGAGTGGCAATGCAGCCTGCAGCTCGACCGGAGCGCTTCCGGGCGTGTCCGATTTCATCGGTTCATCGAGCGCGTGATCGACTGGGAGGGCATCGTTGGGTCGCAGTCGCAGATGCTCGATCTGCTCCCGACTCGCGATGGCGGCGTGCTTGGCGCGCTCTCGTTCGATGGCACGACCAATCTCGTGCAGCCGCCTGCGACCGCTGGCGTGTTTCCCGCCGGTCCCGCATCGACCCTGCTGTTCGAATGGAGTCACGGCTCCAATCCACGACTGCTCAGCCAGAGTTCAGGGTCGGAATTGGGCCCGGCCCGCTTCTTCGTAATCGGCGATCGGGTCATGCTCGGTGGTGCTCCCAATCGCGCAGGCAATGGAGCGACGTTCGTGGTCTGGGGCGCTGTCGACGCAGGGGCGCCAACGCGTTCAGGGCAGGACTTCGTGATGCTCGAGTTCGACTCGAGCGGCTTGCCCGTCGACCATGCGTGGGTCCGCGCGGGCTTGAACGAAGGGAGCTTCGAGCCGCTCGCGGGTGACCTCGTTCCGCTCGACGGCGGGTTCGGTGTGTTCGTTGGTCTCTCTGGGCCGTTCTCGTCCTTGTTCCCGACAGCATCCGGTTTCCTGACGTCGTCAGCGTTCATCGCCTTCGATGGCGGCCTCGGTGGAATCGTGACGCCGAGCCTCTGGACTGCGACGTCGATGGGCCCAGTGGTCTCACAGGGCCAGACGTGGGTGAGCACCTTCTCGCCATCCGCGCCGTGTCCAGCCCCTCCGGGCGCGGTCGCGCTTGGCCTCTTCGACCCACAGCGCCTCACGTGTGGCACCACTGTGCCGATCGTTGGAGAGCCAGGTCGCTCGCTCCCGCTCTCCGATTCATTCGTGGTGCCGTCGAGCGGCCTCGATGGCGGCACGAAGGTGCTCGACCTTCGCAAACTGACCCCCGCAGGCGCGCTGTCGTGGCGGTGGGCGGCATCGTCGGAACAGGCTTCTCTGCCCAGCAACGCGGCCCTCGTTCGGTCCGAGGAATCGCTCGTCGCGGTCTGGCGTGTCGGTGGCGGTGACTGGCGAGACGTCGACGGTGTTCGCATGAAGTGCCCAAGCACGGTGGGCCAGCATCTGCTCATCACTCGCCATCGGATCCTCGACGGCCAACTCCTCTGGGCACACTGTCTCGACGGCACACCCCAGTTGGGTGTGCAGCCGTTCACACGAACACAGCCCGCGTTCGCTGCGACGCCCCAAGGCGTCTTGCTCGTTCAGGAAGTTCGTGGGCCAGGAGTGACGTTCTCGGTCAAGGTCGGGTCGGCGACGGTGCGCGCCAAGCAGGGAGAGCGCGACTACCTGCTCGAGCTCGTGTGGCCTCCGCTGCATCCGTAGGCTGTCGAGTGTGACAGTTCGCTGTTCGCGTGTGACACGCCTTCCAGGTGCGCGAAGTTCTGACCGATTCTGCATGCGCACGTCACGTGCACTGAGGGTTCGGAATGTCCCTCCACGCTCGTCTCGGTTCTCGTTGCTCGGCCAAACCACGCACCTTCGCTGACAACCGCGGGTCCGCTCCACACGGTCGCTCAGGGCGTGGGCTGTTGGGGTCGGTGCGGTTGCTTCTTCTGGTCTGCGCTGCGCTGGTCGTTGCGTGCGGTCCAACTCCGGCGACGCCTGATGGCGGAAGTGGAGGCGGCGCAGGTGGTGGCTTCGTCGCAGCGGGCGGAACGGGAGGAGGCTCAACGGCCGGTGGAAGCGCGGGCGGTGGCTCGGCTGGCGGAGCGGCGAGTGCTGGTGGCTCGGCTGCTGGTGGCTCCAGCGCGGGCGGTGGCGGAGGAGGCGCAGCGGCTGGCGGAGAGGCGGGAGGAACAGCATCTGCGGGTGGAAATGCGACGGCCGGTGGAACTGCGACGGCCGGTGGAACTGCGAGCGCCGGTGGAAGTGCGAGCGCGGGTGGAACGGCGAGTGCCGGAGGAAGTGCGAGCGCTGGTGGAAGTGCGAGCTCGGGTGGAACGGAGATGGCTGGGGGAACTGCGAGCGCC
>JAACJQ010000359.1 GCA_016879935.1 Archangiaceae bacterium
CCGAATCACCGGCACATGCTCCGGCTCGCGCGCCTGGTGCCCTCGTTCTCGAAGGCCGAAGGCGCTTCGCCTGGCATCGTCGAAGCCGCCGTCTTGCTGCACGACGCGACGAAAGAAGACGGCACCGGCACGCCGTACGAACGGTTCTGCACGCACCATCAGCAGGGCGCCGCGCTCGCGAAGAGCGAACTTCCATCACTCGGCTACTCCGCAGAGGAGTCCACCCGAGTCGCCGAGGCCATCGAGCAGCACATGGGCCCGTGCGGCGAGAAGCGCTTCATGACGAGCTTCTGCAAACGCGAATACCCGGCTCCCTCGACGCCCGAGGCGCGCGTGTTGTTCGACCTCGACATGCTCGACCTGATGACGGTCGACGGCGTGGTGAAGGTGGTGACGCTTCGTCAACGCAACGCCGAGTTCGCGAAGGAGCCCGTGAAGGACTCGGCGCTCACCGGAGCCGACTCGGCGTGGAAGTCCGTCACGGACGCGCGGCAGGTGCTGGTGACGAAGACCGGCCAGGCCTGTGGTGACGCGGTGCAGGCGCACACGAAGACGTTCCTCGACGGGGTCGACTTCGCGGTGGCGACGACGGTCGAGGCGTTCGAGGCGAGCGCGAAGGCGTATCTGTCGACGCACCCACTGCCTGGCTGCGTGACGCCATGAAGCGCGTGCTGCTGCTGAAGCCGGGCGTGACGAGCTCGAAGGCCGTGCTCGGTGACTACGAGCAGTGGTTCGGCGAAGCGACGGCCGGGCTCGCGACGATGCACCCCGTCGAGCTGCACGCCGGTGAACGCGCGCCCTCGTTGAATGGCTTCGACGCCGTCATCATGACGGGCTCTCCGTTGTCGGTGACGCAGCCCGCGCCCTGGGTGGTGGAGGCCGCCGAGGTGCTCGTGACCGCGCGCGTGCCCGTGCTGGGCGTGTGTTTCGGCCATCAGCTGCTCGCCTGGAGGCTTGGGGCCGAAGTTCGGAGAAACCCGCTCGGGCTCGAGCTGGGCACGGTGCAGGTGTCGTTGACCGAGCAGGGCCTGGCCGACCCGCTGTTCGAAGGGCTGCCCGCGACCCCCGAGGTGCAGGCGACGCACTTCGACGAAGCGGCCGCGCTGCCGGCTGGAGCGACGCTGCTCGCGACCAACGCCGAGTGTCCGGTGCAGGCTTTTCGGCACGGCTCGCGCTGGGGCGTGCAGTTTCACCCCGAGATGAACGCGGCCTCGATTCGGTTCGCCATCGGCAACGAGAAGACCATCGACGACGTACGGCGACGGCAGCTCGACGAGCGCGCGAAAGACACGCCGTGGGGCGTGCGCATCTTGCGCAACTTCGTCTCCCGCTGCTGAGCGCTCAGCGAGGGAGCAGCCGGTCTGACGGAGGCCGCTGCGGGGTCGACTCCGCTGGCGTGACGCCTGCGTCGCCAGTGGCCGGCTTCGAGGTCGCCGCCGAGACGCGCAGCTCGAGCGCCGCCGCAGCGGCAGCCGGCACACACTTGTCACCCGTCGGGGTCTGCTCGCACGACTCGTTCAGCTGACACTCGCCCCGGCACGGAATCGGCTCGCACATTCCCGATTGGGGGTTGCAGGTGTTGCCCGGTGTGCAGGCCGTGTAGCACTCCCCGTTGGCGCGCCTGGCTCCGGCGACGCCGACGCCGATGGCCGTGCTGACGACGGCGTTCGCGCCTGCTGCCGAGCAGCCGATGGCGAAGGCGAGCGGAAGAACGAGGGCGGTTTTCATGGTCATGGCCTGCCGCTGAACTGCGTCTCGAAGACGGCGAGCATCAACATTCGTCGCGCGGTGCCGAGGTCGTTGTTGCCCAGCGCGGCCCGCGCCGCCTGAACGTACTGCAGGGCGAGGCCGCTGTAGCTGGCCTCTGCCGCGCGGAGTTGCTCCGACACGTTGGCGAGCGAGCCCGACGCGAGCGTCTGGTCGGCGCTGAAGAGCCCGCGGCTGGCGGCCTCGAAGCGCTGCTTCGCCTCGAGCGCCTTCCGCTCGGCTTCCTTGCGGTCTTCTTCGCGCTCGTCGACGACCTTCTTGAAGGCTGCGAGGTCGTCGCTGGCCTGGTCGACCTTCTTCGACAGCGCGTCGACGCTCTTGAGCTGCTTCTCGAGTTCGACGTTCCTGGCCTCGAGGTCGGCGACGCGCTTCTTGAGCCGCTCCAGCTCGGCAGCCGACGCCATGTCGCGCGGCGCCTCCACCACGACGACGCCCGCGTCGAGCGCGCGTACCCCACCGTCTGCTGCCCTGAAGGTGAGCCCTGCATCGGGAGCCATCAGCACCATCGCCGCGAACGTCGTGAGCATGCCGCCAGTGTGCACCTGCGGCGGGTGGCGGTCATGCACGAGTGCACTGCTGCGCGGGTCTCCTGTCAGGGCTGCACAACCCCCGAATGACCTCTGGCGCGACGCATTCAGGCTTGTCGGCGCACGTCTTTGTCGCGATGCAAGCGGAACGCTTTGACGTAAAGGAACGCCGCCTTGGGAACACCGCTGCTGTGGACAGCCTTCTTGTTGGGCGTCGTGACCGTCATCGTCATCGACCTGCGCGTCTCCGGCGGGAAAGAAGTGACCCCGCGCAAGGCCGCCACGTGGACCGGCGTCTGGGTCTCACTCTCGTTGGTGTTCGCCGGGGTGCTGTACTGGCTCGGCGGCACGAAGGCGGCGGCGCCGTTCCTCACGGCCTACGTCATCGAGTACGCGCTCTCGGTCGACAACCTCTTCGTCTTCATCGTCGTCTTCTCGTATTTCAAGGTGTCGAACGTCGCGCAGCACCGCCTGCTGTACTGGGGCATCATCGGCGCGTTCCTGCTGCGCGGCACGCTCATCTTCCTGGGCGCCTCGCTCGTCGCCCGCTTCAACTGGATTCTGTATTTCTTCGGCGCGTTCCTGCTCTTCACCGCATGGAAGCTGCTCTTCGGTGACGGCGAAGACGACGAGGTCGACCCCGAGAACCTCAGCGTCTTGAAGTGGGGCCGGCGCGTGTTGCCCGTCTCGTCGAAGAACACCGACGACAACGCCTTCACCACGCGCGAGGCCGGCAAGTTCCTCTTCACGCCGCTCTTCCTCGTGTTGCTGGTGGTCGAGTCGACCGACGTGCTGTTCGCGCTCGACTCGATTCCCGCGGTGCTCAGCATCAGCCAGGACCCGTTCATCGTCTTCAGCTCGAACGCCTGCGCGATTCTCGGCCTGCGCTCGTTGTTCTTCCTCGTCTCGTCGCTGATGGACAA
>JAACJQ010000360.1 GCA_016879935.1 Archangiaceae bacterium
CGGAGGAGCCGCCACCAAAGCCGGAGGCGCCGCCACCGAAGCCGGAGGCGCCGCCACCGAAGCCGGAGGAACCGCCACCGAAGCCGGAGGCGCCTCCACCCACGCCGGAGGAGCCACCACCGAAGCCGGAGGAGCCGCCCCCAGTGGACCCGCCGCCATGGGCAGAGCCCCCATCTCCTTCATCTCTGCCAGCGGTGACTGGAATCAGACAAGCAGTGAGCATCACTGAGCTCACTGCAAACGAAAGAACCTTCATTGGGGCGCTCCTGAGGGTTGGTGCCCGTCAGTGGCCGAGCCTCGTCAAATCCGTCACCAGGCTTCAGACCGGCGACCAGCAGGTGTGGAACCCGACGGGAATTCGCTGCGGCAGCTCGACCGTCGCGATGGGCCCGGCCTCGACGTGCCTGGCGTCGAGCACGATGCCGATGGAGCGCTGCTCCGCCGCGTTGGTGAGACACGTCACGAGCCAGCCGTCGTCTTCCGAGGTGCCGCCGGGCCGCGCGGTGAAGACCGCTTCGCTGCCGTACCAGCCCTTCGCGAAGTCGTACTTCGTCGAGGTCTTCTGCTCGAGGTCGTACTTGAGCACGCCGTCGAACATGAGGTCGGGCCGCGGCGCGACGCGCGGGTTGTACGAGTAGCGAACCTTCGTGCCGGCGAGCGCGTCGTTCACGCGGGGGAACTCGGTGGAGACGTCGTCGAGCTGCTCCTCGTGCACCGCGCCGGTCTTGAGGTTGAAGCGCCAGCGATAGAGGTGCGGCACCAGCTCGATGAACTCGAGCCGCGCGACCTTGCCGTCGGTGCGCTGGTCTTTCGGAATCGGGTCACCGACGCGGCAGCCGACGAGCACGACCTCGTCACCGACCTCGTACGCGTTGATGGTGTGGTACATGTAACAGCTCTTCGCTTCGAACCAGCGCACGTCGGCGTTGGTGCCGAGCCGGGGAATGATTCCGAAGCGCGCGGGCGATTCCTTGTCGAAGCCGATGCGTCGCTTCCCCTGCGCGAGCAGCGCCTGGTCCCAGCCGAGCGGCAGGTCCATCAAGATGCTGAAGCGTTCGGTGAGCGCGATGTCGTGCTGAATGTGCGGCGTGGGCAGCTCGATGACCTCGTCGCGCAACAGCTCGCCCGTGCGGCTCACCACGCCGTACCGCATCCACGGTTTGCGAACGATGGAGTAGTCGAAGAAGACGAGCTCACCGGTGCGCGGGTCGACCTTCGCGTGGGCCGACATCGCGCGCACGAGTTTGCCGCCGAAGCGCTCGGGGCCGATGGTGGCGAGCGTGACCGGGTCGAGCTGGTACGGGGTGCCGCACATCCACCACAGGGCGAGCAGCTTGCCGTTGTGGAAGACGAGGTCGGTGTTCGCGGTGTCCTTGAGGCCGTTCGGTTTGACGGGCTCCATGATGCCGGTCCACAGCGCCTTGCCGGCCGCGCGCTCGGCCTCGAAACCGGCGGTGCGAATCCACTTGTTCACGTAGCTCGCCTTGCCGTCGCGAAAGCGCAGGCCGTGCACCATGCCGTCGCCGTCGAACCAGTGGTAGCGGCCCTCGGGCGGGAACTGGGGGTTGGGCGAGGCGCGAAGGAAGGCGCCGTTCAGCTCGGCGGGAAGCGCGCCGGTGACTTTGAGGTCGGTCGCTTCGAGTTCACGGGAGACGGGCTCGTGCTCACCCATCAGGTACAGGTTCGGTCGCGCGGGAGTCATGGCGCGCGAGGGTAGCAGGACCGAGGTCAGGGAGCGCCGCCTGGTCTCGACAAGTCGTAGTCCTTCACGCGCCGCAGACTGGCCCGCTCGGTGTAGACGGCCGGCTCGCCCGGGCCGGCGTCACGGGCGCTCCAGGCAACGTCGAAGCGCAGCGTGTCTGCCGTTCCGGCCAACACTCCCGTCGCGACGAAGATGCCACCGTCGAGCCTCGTCCCGAAGGTGCTGACGGTGTTGGAGGAAGGCTGCCCGCTGACGCCAATGGTGCGGCCCGAGACCGAGGCATTGAAGAAGAAGCGCGGGTCATCGACGCCCAGCCCCGGGTTGTAGCCCGGGTAGTACGACACCACTTCGATGGGGCTGGTGGTGACCGTCATCGTGGGGAGATGAACGAGGGTCGACGTCCCAGACCAGTAGCCCATCGGCCAGGGCTGGGGTTCTCCACATGAGAGCAGCGCGAGAACGGCCAGCGGCAAGGACAGGCGCATGGGCGCGCGACTGTGCATCGACGATGCCGTTCTCAAGTTGCGAATGTGAAGGCGCGGAGCCCACCGTCGCCCTGACGTCTCTGTCGCGACCAGACATTCGAGTCAGTGTTCGAGCCACGTACTAAACGAGGCGCATGAGCGACGTCTTCGTCATCGGGGCCTTCACGACGCCCTTCGCGCGGCTCCCCGAGGTTTCGTTTCAGACGCTGGCGACGCAGGCGGTGGAGGGCGTTCGCACCGACGCGGGCCTGTCGACCCTCGAGCACCTCGCGAGCGTGCACTTCGGCAACTGCGCGATGCACGCGTTCGGGCAGACGAACATTCGTGGGCAGGTGGCCCTGACGCCGATGCTGCGCTCGGGCGCGCTGCCGGCGAACACGCCCATCATCAACGTGGAGGGTGGCTGCGCGACGGGCTCGCTCGCGTTGCAGGGAGCGTTTCTCGCGGTGAAGGCGGGGGCTCCGCTCGCGCTCGCGGTCGGTGTCGAGAAGACGTTCGTGCCCGACGCGGCGAAGCTGATGGCCATCTTCGATGGTGGCATCGACCAGCTCGCGTCGTCGGAGTGGAAGGAGCACTTCGCTCGTCACGCAGCAGCGTGCGGCACGGTGTTCGAGCCGTCACCCGCGCGCATTCTCATGCTCGACGTCTGCGCGCTGCAGGCGCTCTGGCACATGAAGACGTACGGCACGACGAAGGAGCAGCTCGCGTTCGGTGCGTCGAAGAACCACGCGCACGGCGCGAAGAACCCGAACGCGCAGTACCGGAAGGAGATGAGCGTCGCCGAGGTGCTGGCCGACAAGCCGGTGCTGGCGCCGTTCACCCGCGCGATGTGTGCACCCATCAGCGATGGCGCGGCGGCAACGTTGCTGTGTTCAGCGGAGCACCTGCGCACGTTGCCGGAAGAGACGCGGAAGCGTGCGGTGAAGCTGCGCACGGTGACGCTCGCGGGTGGTCGCGTTCGCGGACCGGAAGAAGAGAGCGTGAACACGGTCGCGGCGCGGCGTGCGTATGCGGCATCGGGCGTGACGGCGAAAGACGTGAACGTGGCCGAGGTGCATGACGCGACCTCGTTCGCAGAGATTGCCGCGGTCGAGGCGCTGGGGTTCGCGAAGCCGGGAGAAGGCGGCGCGTACGTGGCGTCTGGCGCGACGGCGCTCGGTGGTGCGCGACCGGTGAACACGTCGGGCGGGCTCGTGTCGAAGGGCCACCCGCTCGGCGCGACCGGTCTCGCGATGGTTCACGAGGTGACGTTGCAGCTGCGTGGTGAAGCCGGCGCGAGACAGGTCGTGGGAGCGTCGGTCGGCGTTGCGGAGAACGCGGGCGGACTCATCACGTTCGATGAAGCGTTGTGCGCAGTCTCGGTGCTGACGCGCTGACCAGCGCTACGGGGCGGCTGGTCGTTCGAGAAGAACGCTGCCGTCGGGACTGAGGACTCGAACGCGCC
The DNA here is from genome assembly GCA_016879935.1 of Archangiaceae bacterium. Lineage (GTDB taxonomy): Bacteria > Myxococcota > Myxococcia > Myxococcales > Myxococcaceae > Xiheimicrobium. The sequence continues at coordinate 3,632 of JAACJQ010000360.1, forward strand.
ACGCAGCGGTCACACCCGCCAGCGCGACGGAATCAGCATTGGGCCAGTGCCCGCCTTCGATTCGGCAACCACGAGACACTCCGCCCGGGCCACAGACGACATTCGAGGTGCCAACGCGCTCGACAACGGAGACCGAGCCGCCTGTGCGTCGGATGGAGCTGGGCACCTTCGGGAGCTCGAACTCCAGCGTCTCACCACTCTCCAATACGGTCGTGAGGCGAACGGGCACGCCCTCAACTTCGCCGACCTCCCAAGACGGCGCATAGAAGGCGTTCACGTTCGGGCCATACACCCAGCCTTGATACCGATAGCCGCTACAGCCGGGCGCTGATGGTTGCTCCGCCGCCTGATTCTTCGTGCAGGCAGCAACCAGCACCGCGCCGACCAGAAAGCGCCTCACGGCTCAGCTGGGCGTTCGAGCAGAACGCCGCCATCCGCAGCAAGGACTCGGACGCGCCACGCAGCCGTCACCGATCCCTGTTTGACAGACGCCGCTTCGAGCGGCGGACCTGGCTCGGTCGTACAGCCGAGTGACACTCCGCCGGGGCCGAGGAGCACTTCGCTCCCAGCCAGTCGCTCGACCATCGAGATCGTACCGGTCGAACGCCTTGTCGTGGTGGGCGTGTCGCTTTCCATTTCAAGCGTCTCCCCCCCACTCAATGTCGTCGTCAGTCGAACAGTCGCCGAGCCCTTCATCCCAATTTCCCAACTACCCCACACTCCGTTCTTGTTCGACTCGATTTTCCATCCAGGCGAGGGGAAACGGTAAACAGTGCATTCAGGGACTAACGGAAGTGGCGGTGGATCGAGTTGACTCCGCGCACAGCCAATACACGCGATCACAACTACTATACGCAGGGGGTGTCTCATTGAGGGAAGTACTGAACCGATGACGACACCTCGCCTGTCTCGAGGTCTACGGCCGCGATACCAATCTCACCGGCCTCCTTCTGATTGGGCGGAATCACATGAAACCGGATATCGAGGAATGTGGAGACCACGTCGCACGACTCTTCATTGTCACCGACCGGGCACGACGCTCCGTTCGCCATCAAGCTCACATTGGCCCACGCCACTGATGAGGCAGGAACGCCTGTGGCGTTAGTAAAGAGCGTGAGTCCGTCGTTTCTTGAGTACTTGAGCTTGCCAAACTGCACGCCCGTCAGGGTCGAGAACTCGTCACCCGGCGGACCATTCAAGGTATCCTGCAGTCCTGTGAGCTGGAGATAGGACACGACTCCCGACCGATGAACCCAGACAGTGAGCGCAGCGTCACGCACTGGCAGTCCGTTTACCTTCCGGAAGATTGTGTAGGAATACTGCCAAGGCCGCGTCTGCCCGCCTTTGTTGTCAGTATACAGACTCAACATCGGCGCATCGACGGTCCAATACTCCCTCTCCTTCAGACCAACGCTTGGCAGACGAGCCAACAGGTCCTCAACCACTTGCTCAGCATCTGCCCACGAGACTGCCTCAATTTCACCAGCCGCATTCAACTTCTCTTGCGGAAACGCATTGAGCACCCGGAATCGCGAGAGGACGGGATCAAATCCGATGAAGACTCCCGGAGTAAGTTCGCGATAGTGCCAGTCGTTATCGGCAATGTTTGCTCGAAGATTCGCCTCCGCAATACGGGGATCACCAGTCGTGTTCGTCATGAACGCGGCAATCCCCACTGCCGTCTCTGCGAACGCCGGAAACAGCGGCTTTCGCCTCTTCAAGCCAAACCTCGGCCAGAGCACTTGCGGCGACTGAGAGTTTCGGTCAGTCGGAATGGCAAGACTCGGTTCGCCTTGCGCGAATCGCTGAGGTTCTCCCATGAGCGGATTGCCCGGAAAGCAGAGCTCGGGATCCGGATTACCGCAACCGTCGAAGGCGACCTTGCCGGCCCCGCCACGGCAGATATCCTGAGCGACCCGATAGGCATTCTTCGAGAGTGTCGGCGAGTCCTCGTAGGCTATTGAATCGGGAAGAAGACGATAAACCTGCTGTCCAGCACGGAGCATGTGCTGTACGGACGACGATCTCGGAACATTTGCGTCAGTATCAGCAGCAAACAACTCGGCCTCGGCAACAGAGGATCCAAATGTATGAGCGACGGCTCCAGCTTTGACGCCGTCCTCCCTGGTTACGACTCCGAAGTTGTTTGCCCAAGCGATCGCATTGCCCAACGAACTCGTGTCGCGAAAGAACAGTGCAAGGCGCTTCGCATCTACCGGAACTCGAACAACCGTGGGACTGGTCTCCCGAATCGTAGGACTGAACATGAAGCCAAAGACTTGCGAGGTGCGCGAGTAGCGCAGCAGCGGAGACATCAAACGAGACTGCGCACCGCAAGATGAGTGCAACACAAGATGAGTCGCAAGCGCACCGTTCCGACTGCCGAGCGCCACATCAGTGTGCCCCGGATCGTTGCTTCCCAGGCGAACTGCGCACGGAAGAGCAGGGTCAGAGTCATGTGCGAACGGGAATGACAAAGCGAGATTGGGAGGTACGCCAAAGCCGTAGATGCCACCGGGCGAGTCGGTCTCGTCAGGGTGAAAGCCGTGCCCATTGAAAACGAGGAGGGGATTGAGATCTGCGCCGCGGGCGTCATCGCAGAACGTCGAGACGCCGGAGCATCGGGAGTTGTTGAAGGCGAGTGTGTTGTCCCACCAGGCGGAAAACAGGGTGCCCGGACTATCTGCATACTGACCGAACCACGAGTCGGCCGCGGCTGCCTGAGCGAGGCCCCATCCCGCGTTCGGGAGAACATGCGCAGCAGAGTCGGTACAAATGGACCGCGTTGGGTATGAGAACGCATCAAACACGGTGTAGGTCGCGGGCTTCAGCGGTCGCTCGGGTGGGGGTGGGTTCTTCATCGGAGCCTGGCCTCCGCCAGATCCGCCACCTCCACCGCCTGAGGAACCGGAGCATGTCGCTCCGCTCAGAACAAAACAGATACAAATTGCACCGACCAGCTTCAGCAGTTTCGGCATCGTATCTCACTCTGCAAGCTTGAGCACGCGCGCACCATCCGGCTGCCAAGATTTCCTGTCAAGGTCGAGCGGGTTCGCGTGATGCGCATCAACCTGATGTTGGGATTGCCGCCCTTTTCCGCAGGATCGCTCGTCAGCTAGGGTGCCGCTTCCACTCGCAGCCCCTGGGGGAACCATGCCGATTCGAACGATCACCACGACAGCTTCACTCGATGCCTGCTGGCGTGAGCACACATTCACGACCGCGATGCTGAGCGATCCAGACACGGCGTCGCTTGCTTCTCACTTCGGCTTCGTCGACGCACGAATCGAGTCGCTCGGCGCGGGTCAGCGAGCGAAGTGGCGCGACGAGGTGATTGCCGATGCCAGAGTTGCGCAGGCCGACCGGGCGCTCGATTTGCTCACGAACAAACTCTCGAGCGAGCTCCTGCACCTCGACGGACAGAATCGAGACACGCCCCGCTTCAAGTTGTACTTCAAGAAGTCGCCAAGTCTGGTGACCAAGCTGGCACTCGCTGCCCAGCTCGAGGTTTGCCAGAACTGGCCGGCGACGCTGACCACCGAACCCGAGGCCTCCCTGAAGGCGCTTGCCACCGAGTTCACCAACGTCATCGCGCTGGGGAAGGGAGCCCTTCAAGGCCGGGAGGCGGCACAGGTCGCAACCGCCGTTCACCGAGCTCGCGAGATTCTTCCTTTCATCGACGACTTCAACGCGGCTCGGCAAACCGTCTATGGGCAGCTCTCCTCGATCGCCGGCCAGACCCGCAAGCCGCGCGGCTGGGCAGAGAGCTTCTTCCGGGTAGCCGAGACCGAGGCTCCCTCCGAACCGAGCTGAAGGCAGGGAGGCCAGGCGGGAGTCGCTCAAGCCTCACCCGCCAGGCTCGCCCAGCCCGCAGAGACAGCTCCTGCACCTCACGACAGCCTGGCACCTGGTCCGCATTCGGCGTTTGGTGACTGCAACAGCCTGGCGGGTGTTCCAAAAGCCGCAGTGGTTTCGAACACCGACCTGAAATCAACGAGTTCGCAGGCGACAGGCAGTACCCCCACCTGCGCCTGCGAGGGTGGTCCGCGGCCCTACCGGCGGACAGCGACAGGCGACGCTCGACGTCGCCGGTCGTCTGGAGTCCTTGGCTCACCGAGGACTCCAGTCGGCCAGAAACGACGCCTCGAACGAACGCGAAGGCTCTGCTCAGCGCCTCGATAGCGAGATGGTGAGCGAGTTCAAACCGTCGAGCGGCGTAGTGGTGAATGAGCCCGATACGAAGTTCGCCTCGGACGGCTTGAACATGTAGGCCTGCGTGACGGGGTCATCTGACGTCAGGTCGACGTCAAAAGCCTGAAACGACGCCCCAGTCTGCAGCAGGTCGCGCGCCTTCATTGTACAGCCACCAGTGGTCCATGCCGGTGTGTATGAATTTGAGACCTCGGGGGTTGCGTTCGTGAAGGACATCGATGTGGCCGGGCACCCGAGACGAATAATCACGTCCGGGGCGCTGCCGTCACCGTCCCACGAAGTGCCGTTGTTGTTGGGTTTGACCGACGCACTCGTGGGCTGCACCAGCCAATTCGAGTCAGGGTCGACGCCGCAGGTCTGATCGACGCGACACACCTGGTTGTTCGCACAACCGCCACACGCAACGCCTTGTTTTCCGCAAGCCGCAGCCGTGTTTCCGGGCTGGCATGCACCGTTCAGGCAGCAGCCTGCACAGTTGCCTGCGCCACAAGCAGCGGCGCCACCGCCACTGCCGCCGCCAGAACTCCCACCACCAGCACCACCGCCGCTTCCGCCGAGGCAGACGTTCGAGCCGCCCAATGACTGGCAGCTCAACCCACTCGAACAGAACTGACAGGCAGCGCCGCGAGAGCCGCACATGTCGGAAGCCGTGCCTCCAACGCAGAGCGTGCCCGAGCAGCAACCGGCGCAGGTCGAAGCGTCGCAGGTAGGTGCCGAGCCGCAGGCAGACGAAAAGCCAAGGACCACGATGAATGCAGCGAGACGCATGAATCCCCCTTCGAGTGTGTCGCAAACACCACATCAGACGTGTTGTTCAGTCAATCGCCTCGATCTCGGTTCTGTTCGATGGACCCGTCGTGGGTTCCGCAAGAGCGAGCGCTTCGAAGAGGTTCGGGTTGAGGCTCAGGGCCCTTCGGCTCGAGCGCGAACTCAGTCAGGAGCAGTTGGCTGAAGCCGCTGGCATGAGTCGCGATGCAGTCGCGCGACTCGAACTCGGCGGTCGTTGGCCACGTCTCGACACCGCGCTGAGACTCGCAGAGGCGCTCATGGTCTCGCTGGCAGAATTGACTGTTGGGGCGGGCCCAGAGCCGGTCCAGCATGAGCGCCTGACTCGGGCGCTCGTCGGCCTGAACGAGTCAGACCTCGAACTGCTGGTTGGAGTCGCCGCTCTGCTGCGCCGAAGGCGGTAGCCCGATCGGCCCGATCACCCCGCCAGCTCACGAAGCTGCGTGGCGCCTTCGATCCACCCCAGCGCTTCGGCGAGCCCGAGGGCGACCTGCGCGACCTCTCGCGACCGTGGATCCTGCTGACGGGCGAGCACCTTCGAGAGCGCCAGCAACTGCTTCGACTGGAACAAGAAGTCGCCGCCCGACTCCGCCGTCGCCGCGGCCTGACCGAACCACTGCGCCGCATCGGCGAACGAACTCAGCTGCATCGACAACGTGCCGACGTTGGCCATCACGCGCGCAGCGAAGAGCGGAGCGTTGGCGGCCTTGAACCGCTCCGCCGCCGAGACGAGCCAGGTGCGCGCGCGGGAGCCCTGCGTCTGCGTGATGAAGAGGGCGCCGATGCGGGCCTCGACGCGCCCACGGAAGTCGACCTCACCGAACCACGGCGCGTGTGGAAGAAAGGGCTCCGCGGCAGCCAGCGCCTGGTGCCAGGTGTCGAGCGCGTTCGTCGGGTCTGACTTCGCCTCGAGCGTCTGCGCCAGCAACGCGAGCACCGCGGCACGAATCGGCTGCCCCTTCGACGCCGCGAATGCCTCGGCCAGCGCCTCGCCCGCCTCGTCGACCTGCCCTTCCGCCTCGGCGACTCGCGCCTGCGCGTACGACAACTCCGGGTCAGCGGGACCGCCACGCGGGCGCACGTCGAGCCCTTCGTTCAACGCCCGGCGCGCCGCAGCGACATCACCCTGCCCCAGCCGAATGCATGCGACGCGCGCCCACAGCTGCATTCGGTTCGCGAGCACCGGCGGCAGGTCTCGCTGCGGGTGACGGCGCAGCACGCGCGCCATGCCCTCCTGCGCCCGCGCCGTGAGCTCGACGTTCTTCGTCGCTGCCGCGCGCTCGGCCACGTCACGCCACGCTGCGCCTGCACGCTGGGCGTCGTTCGCGCGCTCGAGCATCTGCGCGGCGCGCGCCATCGGCATCGGCCGTTTCGAGGCCTGCACCACCTGCATCGCACGCGTCGCGAGGCCCGGGCCCGAGAGCCCCTTCGACACCAGCGCCGCGAACGCCGGAGCCACCGACGCGCGGCCACCGACACCGCTGAGCAGGCGCGAGGCGAACGCACGCGGCCACTGCTCCTGCGCGACGCCGGGCAGCACCTGCGCCACCGTCGGCGCGTCGGCGTCGTCACCGAGCAACCACACGGCCTCGAGCAACCGGCCACACCGCGAACCTTCCGCCGCGAGCCGCGCCGGCACGAGCGCGTCGACCGGCAGGTCCGGCACCGCGCCTTCGAGCGCCAACGACTCGCCTTTCGGCCGAATGGCGCCACGCGCGAGCGTCAGCAACAACAGGTCGACCACCACCCCGGCGAGGCCCTGTGCGCGGAACAGCAGCACGTCGCGCAGGTCGGTCGGCGCGGTCTGCAGCACGGCCTGGAGCAACGTCTCGACGTCTGCAGGCGAGACCGTGGGCACCTTGAGCGCCGCTTCGACCGGCAGCGACGTGGCGTGCGTCGGCGTCGAGAGCACGACGACGAGTTCTTTCGGCGTCGGCGTGC
>JAACJQ010000361.1 GCA_016879935.1 Archangiaceae bacterium
CCAACCGAGCCTGAGGAGCGGTGGCTCCTGAATGACGGCTGGACCCGAAGCCACGGCGACGTTGGCTCGCGACGGCGGAGTCGAACCCAGCAACCTGACGCTCCGTTCCATCGCGAATGGATGTTCGTCAGCGCCCAGGTTTGCACTGTCAACGTGGGTGGGTAGGGTGCGCGCGCCTTGAAGCCGTCACTCCCGCTCACGCTCACCCTGTTCGTCGTCACGGCCTGTGCTCCGGCGACGCCTCCTCCGACCCGTGAGACGTTGGTGCTCACCGGCAGCGCGTACGACCGCGGGCTGCAGCACGGCACGCAGCTACGCTCGAAGATTCGCAGCTTCTACACGACGCTGATGACGAACTCGTTGTACCCGTTTCTCTCGCGCGAGCAGCCCGACATCGCGACGCTGCTGAAGGAGTACGACAGCGAGAAGTACCAGAACGGCAAGTTCGCCTACGAGCTGCTGCTCGAGAGCGCGAAGAACCTCGAGCGCAACCTGGGCCGCAACGCGCGCGACGAGATGCGCGGCATCGCCGACGGCTCGGGGCTCACCTACGAAGAAGTGCTGGTGCTGAACACCTTCGTCGACACTACGCTCGCGGTGCGTGGCATCGGGCTGGCGATTCGACAGGGCCGTGCGCCCGTCATCGAGTCGGTGGAGTTCCTCGGGCTCGGCAGCGACGGCGTCGACAACAGCGGAGACGGCCGCGCCGACGAGACCGACGAGGGCGTGCTCAAGCCGTACGACCCGCCGTTCTTCGCGGCCGCGGTCGAGGTCGACGTGCGCACGAAGCTGCGCGTCGTCTTCTCCGACCCCGATGGCGTCGACCCGCAGACGGTTCGCGTTCGTGTGAACGAAGGCCTGTTCACCTTCGGCGACCCGTCGCTCGACATCACCGAGCTCGACGCCACGCACGTGCAGCTGACGTGGACACCGCCCGAGCCGTTGCCCGCCGCGAGCACCGTCACCTTCGTCGTCTCGGCCGGAGACAAGCGCATCATCGAAATCCCCGGGCCGCCGCGCGCGAGCTTTCGCCGCGACGAAGAGCTGGTCGTCACCACGCGCGGCGCGGGCCTGTCACCGAAGGCCATCAGCCGTCCCACGCTCACCGACAACCGCACGCGACCGCCGCCGTTCACCGTCGGCGTTCGTGGCTCGCGCGCTGCCGAGGGGCCGTTGCTCGCCCACAGCTTCGCGTTGCTCGACGCCAACACCGCGCACAAACACACCGTCGCCCTGGTGCATCGGCCTGACACGGGTCCCTCGTACGTGACGGTGGGCTGGGCCGGCATCGTCTACGGCATCTCGGGTCTCAACGAGCGCGGCGTGGGCGTGGCGTGCAACCCGAGTGACACGCTCGACAACTCGGTCGTCGGCTCGGTGCTCGACCAGGTGGCCGACCTCTCGAAAGCGAAGCTGCTCGCGAGCGGGTTGCCGGTGGGCTTCATCGTCAAGCGCGTGCTCGAGAAGGCGTCGACCGCGCAGGAAGGTGCCGACGCCATCGCCGAGGTCGACCCGGTCTACGGCTGGAACTGCACCGTCGCCGACGCGCAGGGCGGGCTCGAGGTGGTGGAGATGGACTCCGACGTCTTTCGCCAGGGCCAGAGCGGCATCTACCGCTACGGGCCGACCGACCGCGACGCGAGCATGCGCCGCTACTCGAGCCTCGGCGACGACGACGTCATCACGGGCAGCTCGTTCACGCGCAACGTCGACGACAGCATCACGCTCACGCTCGCGGGCCAGCGCATCGTGCCGCAGCGGTTCTGGTCGGGCTTCTTCTTCCGCAGCCGCCGCGTGATGGACAACGTGACCCGCCGCGTGCAGGCGCGCGCCGAGCCCATCGACGTACCGTGGCTCGAAGGGTTGCTGGTCGAGCCCGAAGTCGTCGACCGCTCCGACAGCATGAACGCGGTGGTGCTCGACCTGAAGAACCGCGTGCTGCACTCGGCGATGGGCACCGTGCCCGCCACGAACTCGCCCTTCATTCCGACGGGGCTCGCCCAATGAAGCGCGCCTTTCTGCTCTGTCTGATTCCGACGCTCGCTTTCGCGATGGAGACGCAGGTGCTCCCGCAGGGCGTCATCATGCTCGACGTCGGTTACCTGCGAACGGCCCTCGACAAGCAGTGGAGCGGCGACCGGCGCGCGCTCTCGCTCATCGACGACATTCCCCGCTACGAGCCTGGCGGCGGGCTGCAGGGCATCTTGCGTGCGAAGCCCGTGGCCGAGTTCGACTTCCTGCTCGTGCAGGCGCTCTACGGCGTGACCGATTCGCTCTCGGTGGGCCTCAACGTGCCCATTCTCATGCGCTCCACGGTCGCGACGAACCTCTCGTGGGAGCCGGGCGACTACCAGCCGCAGCTCGGCCGCGCGTATTCGATGGACGACTTCTGGAGCTGGGCGCTCTCGATGGGCCAGCCGCGCGTCGCCGACAAGGTGACCGACACGCGCTTTCGCCTCGCCGACATCGTGGTGGGCGTGAAGTACCTGCTGCCGCGCTCCGACTGGATGAAGGAGCACCACTTTCGTTGGTCGACGCAGCTGAACGTCGCGATTCCCACCGGCACGAACGCCGACCCTGAAGAAGCGGTCTCGGTCGGCACCAACCTCTGGGAGCTGCACGCCGCCGGCGACGTCGAGCTGCACGTCGCGGCCGACAAACACTTCTTCGTCGACGAGGCGGGCGTCTTCCGGCTCAACGTCGGCGCCGATGTCTTCTACGCGTTCCTCCGGCCGCGCCTGTACTCGGGCGGGCACGGGCTCAAGAACCCGCTGCTCAACAACAACGCGTTCTACGTGGGCGACACGTATTGGATCGACCCCGGAGACTGGATTGGCGGAACCGTGAGCGTCGACGTGGTGCCGTTCATCGGGCCGACGCGCGCCTCCATCGTGTCGGGCGGAAGCCTCGAGAAGGCGCAAGCGCTCCCGCCGATGCTGACGGTGAGCGGCAGCTACTCGTACGTCGGCACGTTCCAGAGCGACTGGCAGTCGAACAGCAAGCTGTGGGACTGGGACCGCGAGAAGCTGTGGCAGGCCGGTGAGAAGAACATCTTCAAGGTGACCGGCACCGTGAGCCTGCTGCGCGTCGGCGTGCCGATTCAGCTCTACGCGTCGTACCGCACGCAAGACATCATTCCCGGCCGCTTCACCCGGCCGGCCAACGTCTTCACCGGTGGCGTGCGCGCCATCGTGAAGTTCTGGTGACCCATGCGTCGTCTGCTGCTCGTCGTCTTCGCCTGCTCGAGCGCCGGCTGCGCGCTCACGTCG
>JAACJQ010000362.1 GCA_016879935.1 Archangiaceae bacterium
AGCGCTCGTCCAGTTGGCGCACGTGAAGTTGGTGCTCACGTTGCCGGGGAAGGTCACCAACACCGTGCCCGACGGAGAGGCGCCGCTGAGCACGTTGAAGACCGTCGAGACCTGAACGCCGCGCTCGTCGCGAATGATCGGCGCCAGCAGCTGCCCGTCGTAGAAGTCGGGCAGGTTGGCGCCGACCACCACCTTGTCCACTCGCGCGTAGGGCTGGTTGTACGAGGTGAACCGCCCGCGCGGAGACGACGTCGCCGTGGCCAACCAGGGCAGGAACGTTCCCGTCAGGCCAGCGTCTGCTGCCTGTGTGGCGCACGCGAGGTCGCCACCATCGATGCCGATGTTCGTCGGGTACGTCGTCGAGGTGACGAACACCACCTTCGAGGTCGCGCAGACATTGTTGAAGCAGACCGACCGAACCGTGTCAGCGCAGCCCGCGCTGTCATTGCAGCTCGTCGTGCACGCCGCAGAGAAGCCCGTGCAGCGGCTCGGCGCACACGCGAGCGAGCTCGCCGGAGCGAAGACATCGGTGGGACACAGGTTGCCGGTGCCGGTGCAGAACTCGACCGCGTCGCACGGGCCCGCATCGCCTCGGCACACGGTGGTCGCGGGAGCCTTCGCATCGGTGGGGCACACGGCGCTCGAACCGGTGCACTCCTCCGCCAGGTCGCAGACCCCAGCCGAACCCCGGCACTGCACGCCCGCGTCGACGAACGAGTCCGCCGGGCACGTCGCCATCTGGCCCGTGCACCGCTCGGCGACGTCGCACACGCCAGCTGCAGTTCGGCAGAGAACGCCCGCGTCGGCGAACCCATCGCTCGGACAAGTCGGGCCGGTGCCTGTGCAGGATTCACCGACGTCGCAGATGCCTCCCGAGCTGCGGCACTGCTGCGTGGGCGGAGCGAAACCATCGGCAGGGCAGCTCTTCGCCGTGCCATCACATCGCTCGGCGACGTCGCAGGTTCCACTCGCAGCACGACACTCCGTGCTCGCCGGCAGCACGCCATCGCTTGGGCAGTCATTCGACGTTCCCGTGCAGCGCTCGGGCGCGTCACAGACACCGTTGGCCGCGCGACATTCCTGCGTCGCCGCAGCGAGTTGATCAGCCGGACACGTGATGGCGTTGCCTGGACACAGCTCGGGTGCGTCGCACACACCGTTCGCCGGCCGACACTCCACCGTCGCCGCCGCGAAACCATCGGCAGGGCACGCCGCCGCGCTTCCACTGCAGCGCTCGGCGACGTCACAGATGGCGGCCGACGCCCGACACTCCACCGTCGCTGGTGCGAAGCCGTCTGCCGGGCAGGAGGCCGACGTTCCAGTGCAGCGCTCCGCGACGTCACACTCGCCTGCCGAAGCGCGGCACTCGGCCATCGTCTGAGAGAACGCGTCGGCCGGGCACGCGGCGGAGGTGCCGGTGCATTGCTCTGCGACGTCGCAGATGCCGAGCGAGGCGCGACACGTGACTGACGCAGGCGCAAAGCCATCGGTCGGGCACGTCAACGCGACGCCGTCGCACGTCTCTGCGACATCGCAGCTGCCGGCCGCCGCACGACACGACGCCCCCGCCGCTCTTGGAGCACACACGCCAGCGCCGCCACAGAACCCGCTGCCACACGCCTCGTCGGAACACTCCGAGTCGGGGTCGGTGCCCGCCGTGACGGGCGCACAGACGCCCGCGGCGCCACCGGTCTTCTCCGAGGAACACGCCGAACACGCTCCGTCGCAACGCGACTCACAACACACGCCGTCGGTGCAGAAGCCGTCCTTGCACTCCGAGTCCGAGCTGCACGCTTTGCCCTTCGCGAGCGGCGGTGGAGTGCAAGCTGCGACCAGTGACACGAGGAGAACGAGCGAAAACCTGAAGAGCATGCGGCAGATGCCGCTGGCCGGAAAAATTGATCACCCGCACCACCAACCAGCGAATTCAGTCGCTTGTGGGTCTTGCAGGCCCGGCGGTGCCTTCGAGCTCGACGAGCACCTTCGCCAGGTCGACCTGCACGTCGAGCCGCTTGTGCTCGAGCTCGATAGCCTGACGGTCGGCCGTCATCAGCAACGTCGGGTCGAGCGAGTCATCGGCCAGCACGCGCGCCTGCAACGCGAGGTGGCTCGTCATCGTCGCGCGGTACTCCGACTCGAACGAGCGCCACCGCTCCGTCAGGCCCTGCGCGCGCGCCATCAGAATCTCGAGCTCGGCCGACTGCTGCGCGTGCTCGGCGTCGTACTGGGCCTGCGCTCGCACCACCTGCGCCCGCGCGACGTCGACCTGCGGCGCCGGCGTGATGCCGAGCGGAATCGTGAGCCCCACCTGCAAGTCGTTCTGCACCGGCGTCTCGCCCGTCTTCTGCCGCAACCGCAGCTGCAGCTCGGGCCACGGCAACCGCTTCGCACCCACGAGCCGCTCGCCCGCGCGGCCCGCTTCGACCCGAAGGCGAAGGCTCTCGAGGTGTGGGTGACGTTCGAGGCGGTCGAGCAACGTCGCGAGGGATGGCAGCTCTGGCGGCGTGTCTGGCAACGTCAACGGAATCGGCGCGACCGGCTGACCGACCAGCCACGCCACCGAGGCCGTCGCCTTCAACCGGTTCGCTTCCCACCGCGCCACGTCCTGCCGCGCGTCGGTCTCGGCCAACTGTGCGAGGTTCACTTCCACTTGCGTCGAGCCACCACGCTCCATGCGCCGCTGCATCACTGCGCGCAATTTCCCTCGGAGCTCGGTCGACCTTCTCGCGAGCGCTTCGTGGGCCGCCGCTCCCGACACATCGAGCCAGCCGAGCCGCACGTCACGCACCACCCGCCACGTCTGCGCCGCGAGGTCCAACTCGGCCTGCCGCACCTTCAGCTCGGCCTGGCTCGCGCCGTTCGACCACTCCCACGGGTTCGGCGGCCGCCACGAGATGCCGGTGAACCAGGTGAAGCTGCCCGAGGGCACGGCCTGCGCGTCGTTGAACTGCAGCCGCAGCTTCGGCATCTCCCAGTCGTGCGCGAGCGGAACCGAAGCGCGCGCCACCTCGACTTCACTGCGTGACACGCGCAGCTCGGCGTTGCCATCGGGCCCCAGCGTGAGCGCCTGCTCCAGCGTCGTCGGAGCCGCGGCCAACACCAGCACCGCGACGCTAAGGCTGTACATGCGCGCACTCCCAGGTGGCTTCGACGTCGATGGCACGGTGTGCCGGTGATGGCAGGAGCGTCTGCTCGACCGTCGCCGCGCTGCTCCCCGAGCTCACCGGGCACTGACACAGCGGCGACTCAAAACTGAACATGCAATCGCTCTCCGGCCTGCCACACCGTCGCGTCCTTCACTTCGATGACGGCACGCCGGCCCCAGCGCGGCCACTGTGGCGAGAGCCAGCTGCGCAACGGCAGTTGCTCCACCGATGGGCCGACCTCGACCACCGTGCCCTTGAACTTCTGCGACCACAGCCCGCGAGAGGCCCGCACCGTCAGCTCGAGGCCGGGCTCGAGCCCACGCACGCGCTCTTCTGGCACCGTGGCGACGAGGTGCCCGGGCCGGCCACGCACGAGGCGCAGCACTTCGGTGCCCGACGAGACGACGTCACCCACCGGCCGTGTCAGCACCGAGACCGTTCCATCGACGGGCGCACGAATGACGTGCTGGTCGAGCAGCAGCATGAGCTCGGCGACCGACGCCGCCTTCGTCTTCACCGCTTCGAGGTACGGCCGCACCCGCAGGTCGGCCTGCGTCTCGACGATGGAGGTGCCCGACGACGCGTAGAGCTCGGGCAGCTGCGTGCGGCGGCGCTCGAAGACCTTCACGCGCGCCGAGGCCGCCAGGTAGTTGCGGCGCACCTCGGTCTCGACCGCCGCGTCGACCAGGTGCTCCGCGCGGAGCTTCTCGACGCGCTCGAGCTCGACCTTGAGGCTGTCGGCTTCGGCCCGCGCCGCGCTCTCGTCAGCCAGCGCCGACGAGCTTCGCAGCACGCCCTCGACCACCTGCGTCTTGTGAATCGCGCGTTGGGACTGCAGCTCGGCTTCTGCCTGCGCGAGCTCGGCGTTGGTGCGGTCGAGCGCGAGCTTCACGGCCCGGTCGTCGAGCGAGACGAGCACGTCGCCCGCCTTCACCTGCTGGCCGAGCGTCACGTGCACCTTGTCGATGCGGGCCATCAACGTCGGCGCGACCGTGTACTCGATGCTCTCGGCGTACGCGGGAATGAGGGCGCCGGTGAGGCCGCCCTGTTGGTAGAGCATGGCCGCGCCCGCGGCGAGCAGCACCACGGCGATGATCAACTTCGAGAGGTACTCGCGCTGACGCATCAGCCGCACCTCGAGTGAGAGGACGTCGCACTGGGTGATCGAGAGGCAGAGAACCCGCGCGCACCACGGAGTTCCTGCCACTCGACTCGGCTCATTCGATGTTCACGCTGACGCATCGCTCACACCTCCAGCGAGTCGTCTTGAAGGAGCAACGACACGTCGGCCGCACCCAGCGCCTGCAGCGCGGTCAGCAGCGTCGTCTGCTCCGCGCCGCCAGAGATGCGCAGCTGCCACGTCTGCTCCGTCGCGTCGTCGGCGAGCGCGCGCGAGTTCGACAGCATCGCCCGCGACGTGTGCTTCGCCAGCACCTGCGGCAGCCCCTCGAGCTGGCTCATCTTCACCCGCAAGCGCAGCACCGCCGACACGCCACGCCGCGCGCCGAAGTCCGTCATCGTCTGCAGCAGCACCGCCAGCGTGAACAGGCCGGTCGCCGTCAGCGCGATGCCCCACGCTCCCACGCCCGACGCCACGCCCACCGCCAGCGTGATGAACACGAACATGAGGTCTCGCGTGTCTTTCACCGTGCTGCGCACCTGCACGAGGTTGACGGCGCCGAAGATGCCGATGCCGCGCGCGATGCTGTCACCCACGCACAACATCACCGCCGCGCTCGCCAGCCCCGACAGCGCCAGCGTCTGCGCGAAGCCCTTCAGGTACGACACGCCCTGGTAGGTGGCCGTGTAGAGCGCCGAGATGCCGAACGAGAGCCCGAGCGCGAGCGCGAGGCTGATGACGGCGGTGGTGAAGTCGATGTCTCCAGTGGTCATGCGGCATCCAGTGCGAAGAAGGGGTCACGGCGCGCAGCTTCGGCAGCAGCCACGTACTTCGAGAACGACAACCGGTACGGCGCGAGCGCCGCGATGACGTTGCCCAGCCACCACGGCTTCACGTCGCGAAACTTCACCTCGACCAGCACCCGCGCATCGGCCTCACGCTCGGGCATGCGTCTCCACGTCGAAGGGTCAGGCGTGAGCGGATCAGTCCCCCGCACGGGCTGCCACGCCATCTGGTCATCGATGGTGAGCCGCGTGTCGAGCGTGCGGTCGACGGCGCGAAAGGCCCGCCGGTGCCCGCGCACGAGCAGCTTCGGCTCGGCCTGACAGCGCACCGCGAGGTACTGAAACGTGTTGAGCGCCGCGTTCTGCACCGGCAGCGGTCGCGTCACGTCGTGCACCACCTCACGGGCCTGCTCGAGCGACAGCACCGCGCGCTTCTTCATCACCACCGCCACCTGCCGGCG
>JAACJQ010000363.1 GCA_016879935.1 Archangiaceae bacterium
CCTGACCATCGAGCAGCGAGATGATGTCGACCGAGTGCAACGTCAGCGCGCGAAACTTCTCTTCAGACCACCCATCGTCGTTGGACATCGGGCACCCAGCAAATCACCGTCGCGCGAGGTGCACGAGAGGGGAACCGAGGTTGACAGCGCGGTGTCCTCTCCCGCCGAATGGTGCGCATGCGCTGGGTCGTGTTGATTGGCTGCTGGGCGTTCGGCGCGGTGGCCGAGCCTTCGATCACCGCAGCGCAGGCGCGCGTGCTCGTCGCAGGTGACGTGAAGGGCTGCACCGACGGCGCCGACGACGAGCAGATTCGCTGCCTGATGAAGACGCGCCTCGCCGCCGACCCTCAGGCGGTGAAGCTGGCCCTCGAGCTCTACGACCGCGCGGGGCACGTCGTCGGCGTGCTGCCCGAGCAGGACTTCGAGGGCGGCTATCGCGGCATGATTCACCTGGTGCCGCAGCTCCCGATGCTCGACGAGCGAAAGCACCTCGAGTTCGCGGCGGGCGCGCTCACCGACATCGACGCCTTTCTCACCGACACGCAGACGCTCGCGGGCGCTCCGCTTGGCTATCGCTGGCGCGCGCTCGAGCTGCGGTTCTTCCGCTCCATCAAGAAGCGCACGCCCGCGGCCTTCGCCATCGACTGGACCGTCTCGTACAACGTGAACGGCACGCTCAACGGCTCACTGCCGGTGGTGCGCGGGCTGCTCTTTCACGAGATCTTCCACCTGAACGACGACGACTGGTCGACCCGCGAGTTGAGCGAGGACTACGACGCCATCGTGAAGAAGTGTGGCACCGGCATCGAGTGCCTGACGCGCTACGTGCCCGAGCCGCTCATCGTGAAGGGCGGCACGTACTACTCGTTCATGCCCGGCAACGGCGTGCGCGAGTACGCAGCCGACCTGGCGCTCCGCTACCAGAAGGAGCAGCGCGAGGTGATGGCCGGCCGCGTGGTGAAGAAGCCGTTCAAGTGTGGCGCTCCCGAGAACGCGCGCGCGTGGTCGAAGCTGGTGAAGCAGTTCTTCGGAGGCGTCGACCGGCTGCCGTCGTGCTTCTCGGTGAAGTGACGTGAAGCAGCTTCAGCGCTCGACGAGCGTGTAGCCGATGACGCCGTTGCCCAACCGAACGTCGCGAGAGAAGCGCGCCCACTCCGACGGAGAGAAGGTCTGACAGCCCGCGCTGTACGTGCCCGAGGTGCCGCCGCCGTGGAAGAGCATCGACGCGCCGCCGCCGGTGCGCCTGTTCTCCGAGAAGGCGCCGTCGTGGTTCATGTCGCGCTGCACGCTGAAGTCGCCGGTGGGGCGCAGGCAGTACCCGTTCTTCCACGAGCTCTGCTGGTACTCGTGGTACCCGGTCGGCACGCGGCCCTGATCAGCGCGGCCGTCACCGTTCACGTCGGCGGAGTAGCGGCTCATGTTGCGCGCGGGCTCGGTGTTGTACTGGTAGAATTTCACGTGCGGCTGGCCGCGCGAGTCCTTCCACAGCATGACGAGGCGGTCGTCGTAGCGCCCGTTGCCACCGTTCGCGCCGGTGTTCGTGGGCGTGCGGAAGCCGAGCAGGTTCATCTGGTTCGGGCCCGAGCGAAACGTGCCGCCCGCGGCCTGAATCTGCTGCTTGAAGTGCTCGTACTGCGCGGCGGTGCCAGTGGGCGCGACCGCATCAGTGCCGCGAACCGGCGTCTGCTGAACCGGCTGCTGCGGCTGGTGTGGCTTCGCAGGCGCAGGCTTCTGCGGGCGCTCGAAGCCATCGGGCAGGCGCAGCGTGTGGCCCGTGATGATGAGGTTCGGGTTCTCGATGTGGTTGATGCGCGCCAGCGTCGAGACCGTGGTGTCGAAGCGGGCCGCGAGGGCCGAGAGGGTGTCACCTGAGCGGATTCGGTAGGTCGACATGGCAGGCTCCTGAAGGCGTCTGCACACATTGTCGGCACGACCGATTCTCAGCCGCCGACGGTTGGTGTCAGGAGCGCTGACAGATCAGCTGGATTTTCGGCTGCATTCTCCAGTTCGACTCCACAGCAGGAGCCGCCGCTCATCAGGCCCGCTTGGGGCTTCGTCTCACTGGGCGGCGCTCACGTCGACGACGGCGCGGAAGAGCACCTCGAGGCCGCGCGTGAGGTTCTGCTTCGACACGCGCTCGTTGCGGCCGTGCATCGTCGCGAGCTCCTCCTGCGTCACCTCGAACGGCACCATGCCGTACGAGCGGGTTCCCTTCGGGCGGGCGAGCAACGAGTCGGTGTAGCCGGGTGACAGCACGGGGCCTGCCACGACGTCGGTGCGCGTGCCCACCGCCTGGCGCGCGAGGGCGTCGAAGAACGGGTCCTGCCAGGTCGACTCATTGGCGGCGTCTCCGTTCGAGACCTCGAACTCGATGCCCTCGATGTCCTTCGTGAGCTCCTTCAGCTCGGCGAGCATCATCTCGGGCGTCGTGCCGGGCAGCAGGCGGCAGTCGATGATGGCCGCGACCTGCGACGGAATCACGTTCGGTGCCGAGCCCTTTCCATCGAAGCCCGTCACCTGGCAGGTGTTGGTGATGCCCGCGCGCGTCGGCGGCTTCGCCATCAGCTTCCCCGTGACGAACCAGTTCACGAGCGTGGGGCGCTGCAGGATGAAGCCGGTGACGCCGCCCTTCTGCTCGCCGATGCGGCGCAGCAGCTCGTACAGCGCGGCGTGAATCTGGGGCGAAGGCTGCCGGCCCGAGACGGCCTTCATGGCCTCGATGAGCCGCGTCGGCGCGCGCTGCGGCACCGGCGTCGAGCCATGGCCCGCCTCTCCGTTCGCCTTCATGCGCAGCCACAGCGCGCCCTTCTCGGCGACCGACACCGCGAACACCGTCTGCCCTTCGAAGAGCAGGTTCTTCACGCCGAGACCGCCTTCGTTGACGAGCTGCGCGCACTCGAGGCGGCTCCAGTGATTCTCGACGAGGTGCTTCATGCCGAGGTTGTCGACCTCTTCGTCACCCACCGCGAGGAGAATGACGTCGCGGTTCAGCGGCACGTTCGCGCGCTTGAGCCACACCAGCGTCATCGCCTCGACGACGCCCATGCCCTTCATGTCGAGCGCGCCGCGGCCCCACACGTCACCGTTCGCGTCGACGACGCCAGAGAGCGGCCCGGTCTCCTTCGGCCACGCCTCCAGCTCGGCTGGCACCACGTCGATGTGCGAGAGCAGACACAGCGGCTTCTCCTTCGGCGTACCCACCGCAGGCAGGCGCGCGATGAGGTTGCTGCGCCCCGGCGCGAACTCGATGACCTCGCTGGTGATGCCGTCCTTCGCGAGCAGGTCGGCGAGGTACTGCGCGCCGCGCGTCTCGTTGCCGGGCGGGTTGAAGGTGTCGACCTGCAGGTAGCCCGAAAGCACCTGCGTCGTCTCGTCGCCCGCCTTCTTCCAGTCGATGGCGTTGGCGTACTTCTCGACGCCGGCAGGAGCAGGCGTGGGCGGCGCAGGCGTGGTGGCGCACGAGAGGGTGAAGCAGGTCAGCAGCGCGAGCCGGAAGGTCATGACGTCTTTGTCGCACAGGGTTCGAGGGTGGTTGACTAGAATAAAGTTCTAGTGTCTGGATCGGCCCATGGCGTTGCACGCGGTGGTGACCGGAGCGAATCGCGGCATCGGGCTCGAGGTGGCGCGGGGGCTGCTCGCGCGGGGCTGGCAGGTGACGGCGGTGGTGCGCTCGGACGAGACAGGGCAGGCCGTCACCCGGGCGCTCGGAGCCGTGAGGGTCGTCACGGGGCCGCTCGACGAGCTCTCTCAGGTCAGACGCGTCGGCGCGACACTGCTCGAGGGCCCGCCCATCTCGGCGCTCGTGCACAACGCCGGGGTCTGGCCCTCGGCGCGGGTGCTCACGGTCGACGGGCTCGAGCAGGCGTTCGCCGTCAACCACCTCGCGCCGTTCCTGCTCAACCACCTGCTCGGGGCCCACCTCGCGAACGCGCGTGTCGTGCAGGTGAGCGCCGGCCTCGCCGTGAAGGGCCGGGTCGACCTCGAACGAACGCCCCGCGGTGACGACTTCAGCGCGCTGCGCACCTACGCCACCACCAAGCTGTGCAACCTCGCGCTGACGAACCGGTGGGTGTCGTCTTTCGCGGCCAAGGGCAGCTCGTACGCGGCGGTGCACCCCGGCGTGATTCGAACGGGGCTCGGCGACCGGCGTGGCCCGCTGGGCTGGTTGCTGCGGCTCGCCAAGCGCGGGTGGAAGTCGCCGGAAGAGGGCGGAGCGAACGTCGTGAAGGTGGTCGCGGCAGAAGGCGAGCGCGGCTGCTGGTTCGACGAGGCCAGGCCGGCGCCGCTGCCCTCGGCCGCCGCCGACCCCATGCTGGCCGACGCGCTCTGGCGACAAGCCGCGTCGCTGTGCGCTATCGCGGCGCCGTGAGCGAGCAGGGTGACGAGACCAAGCAGCGCGTGATGGACGCAGCCATCGCCGTCTTCTCGAAGGGCGGCTGGGCCGGCTTCACCATTCACGCCGTCGCGAAGAAGAGCCGGGTCAGCCTCGGCAGCCTGTACCACCACTTCGGCAGCATCGACGGCATCGCCGCTGCGGCCTGGTCGCGCTCGTTGACCCGCCTGCTCGAGGCGCTCGCGAAGGCCTGCGCCAACAAGCGCTCGGCGCGGGCCAGCGTCGAGGCCCTGGTTCTCGGCTACCTCGACTTCACCGAGCGGCACCGCGCCGAGGCCCTCTTCATTCACGCTTCGTCGTGGGCCTCGTTCATGCCCGAGCACGCCGAGCGGCTGGGTGGCGAGAAGCGCCGCGCCTTCATGCCCCTGCTCGTGAGGTTCGGGGGCTACGTCGAGGCCGGCGAGCTCGTGTCGGCGTCACCCGCCATGCTCGAGATGCTGCTCATCGGGCCCGCCGCCGAGACCGCCCGCCGCTGGTTGTCCGACGAGCGCGCCGTCGACCTCGCCGAAGCCCGCCGGTGCCTGCCTGCCGCCACCTGGCGTGCGGTTCGACTTGACAGCTAATTGAACGAGCGTTCTATTTGCCCGCGTGGGACGCCCGAAACGAGACGACAGCCGAGACACGAGGCAGGAGATTCTCGACCGGGCGCTCGAGCTCTTCGCGACGCATGGCTTCACGGGCTCGTCGATGCGCGACATCGCGAAGGCGGTCGGCGTTCGAGAGAGCGCGCTGTACCACCACTTCCCGAACAAGAACGCGATTCTCACCACGGTGCTCGAGTCGTCGGGCCCGGGCGCGCTCAACTCGTTGATGACGAACGACCTGGTGCGCATCATCGAGTCGCTGGGGCCGCACCAGGTCCTGCGCACCATGGGCGAGACCGTGTTGACGCTGTGGTCGACCCCGCGGGAGCGGCACCTGCTGCGCCTCATCATGGCCGAGATGCCACGGTTGAAAGAGGCAGGGCTCTTCGACCTCCAGGCGCAGGTGTGGCGGGTGCGCACGCGCATCGGAGAGCTCTTCGCCAGCCTCGTCGAGCGCGGCCTCATCAAGCCCATCGACCCGCGTACCGCGTCACTGCGCTTCATGGGCCCGCTCTTGATGATTCGGGTGCTCCACCTCTCCGATCTCACGTCGACCCCGAACCTCGAGGCCATGCGGGAGGATCTCATGCGCCACATCGACTCCTTCTGGGAGACGGTGAAGCCCGAGCCCGCCACGAAGAAGGAGAAACGTCGATGACGTGCTCGAAACTGAACGAACGTTCGTTCTGGAGGCGCTCATGGCGCTGCTGAAGCTCGCCGTTCGCAACCTGCTGCGGAACCGGCGGCGCACCGTCATCACCCTCGTCGCGCTGGTCGCGGGCGTGGGCGCGATGGTGGCCATCAAGGGGTTCATCCTCGGGCAGCGCCGGCAGATTCTCGAGAACCAGATGCGCGGCACGCTCGGGGCGCTGCAGGTGCACAAGAAGGGCTACGTCGAGAACGTGCTGGGCTCGCCGCTCACGCTCGACTTCGCCGACACGCCCGAGCTGCGGGCGAAGGTGGCCGCCGTGAAGGGCGTCAAGGCCGTGAGCCCGCGCATCGAGTTCGGCGCGCAGGTGTCGACGCCCGACAAGAAGCCCGCGCCCGAAGACGGCTCCGACCTGCCCGAGGCCGACCGTGGGGCGACGTCGTTCCTCATGATGACGGCCTTCGACCCCGCGCTCGAGCAGGTCGTCACTCCCCAGCGCTGGGAGTGGGTGCAGTGGGGCCGCGGGCAGATGCTCGAGTCGGGCACCGCCGAGCAGGTGCTGCTCAACGACGACTTCGCGAAGGGCGTCGAGGTGCCGCTGTGGAAGGCGGGCACCGCGCTGCCGCCGCTCGAGCAGCGCCTGGCCATTCTCGCGCCCGACCGTGACTCGTCGCTCAACGGCGTCAACGTGGTGATGGTGGGCACGCTCGCGTCGGCCACGCCCAACGACCGGCGCGTCGGGGTGATGTCGCTCGGCGCCGCGCAGACGCTCCTGCGCATGGAGGGGCGCGTCACCGAGTACGGGCTCGACCTGGTCGAAGGCGCGCCGCTCGAGGCCACGCGCGACGCGGTGGCGGCCGCGCTCGGGCCCGACTTCGAGGTGCACACCTGGGAGCAGCGCATTCCCTTCGTGAAGGACATCGTCGAGACGCAGGACTTCGTCTTCGGCATCGTCTCGAGCATCTTCCTCTTCGTGGTGCTGCTCGGCGTCGTGAACGCGATGCTGATGAGCGTGCTCGAGCGCGTGCGTGAAATCGGCACCATGCTCGCGGTCGGCATGCGGCGCCGGCAGATCGTCTCGCTCTTCATCGGCGAGGGCATCGTGCTGGGCCTCATCGGCGGCAGCATCGGTGCGCTGCTCGGCTTTGCGTGGGTCTCGTACATGAACGCCCACGGCATCTCGATTCCCGCTCCGGGCGCGAAGGTGCCCAGCCTGCTGCGACCGTCGGTCGACCTGCTCTTCGTCGGCCGCGCGATTCTGCAGGCCACCGCCGGCGCGGCGCTCGCGTCACTGTGGCCGGCGTGGCGCGCGAGCCGGCTCCGTCCCGTGGAAGCGCTGGCGCACACATGAGCTCGAGACTCCCGAAACTCGCTCTTCGCAACGTCGGCCGAAACCGGCGCCGCAGCCTCATCACCGGCGTCACCATCGTCTTCGGCGTCGCCATGGTGCTCATCGTGCGCGGCTTCACCGGCGGCATGGCGAAGATGATGACCGACGACGTGGTGCAGGGCCGCAGCGGCGCGATTCAGATTCACCGCGCCGGCTACATCGAGAACGCCGACTCGGTGCCCACCAAGCTGAACCTGCCCTACACCGACGAGCTGCGCGCGAAGCTGGCCGCGGTGCCGCACGTCACCGGCGTCACCGGCCGCATCACCTTCAACGGCCTCGTCAGCAACGGCGCCCAGCAGACGATGTTCATCGGCCGCGGCATGGACCTGTCGCACGAGCAGGAAGCCTGCCCGAAGGCGCGCACGCTGGTCGCGAAGGGCGCGCCGCTCGAGGTCGCCGATGGCACGTCGGTCACGCTGCTGGGTTTCGAGCTCGCGCAGTCGTTCAAGGTCGACCCGGGCGCGATGGTGACGTTGCAGTCGTCGAGCCCGAGCGGGCGCTCCAACGCGCTCGACCTGAAGGTGAAGGGCCTGACGACCTCGAGCTTCCCCTTCGAGAACAAGCGCGTGGTGACGTTGCCGCTCGGCACGGCGCAGCAGTTGGTCGGGCTCGAGGGCCGCGTCACCGAGTACGTGCTCTCGGTCGACGACCTGCAGTTCCTCGACGAGACGGCCCAGGCGCTGCGTCAGGTGCTGGGGCCCGAGTACGAGGTGCACACGTGGAAGGAGCTGCAGCCCTTCGTGCGTGACCTCATCGCCCGCTCGAACTTCGTGCTCGGCGCCGTCGCGTTCGTGCTCTTCCTCATCGTGCTCACCGGCATCATCAACACGATGCTCATGTCGGTCTTCGAGCGCGTGCGGGAGATCGGCACGCTGCTCGCGGTGGGCGTGCGGCGCGCGCAGGTGATGCAGATGTTCCTCATCGAGGCCGGCGTCATCGGCGCGGCGGGCGGGCTGGCTGGCGCGCTCGTCGGCCGGGTCGTGCTCTTCGTCTTCAACACGCGCGGCATTCCGTTTCAGCTCTCGGGCCTGTCTGGCTCGAACGTGCTGCGGCCGTTCGCCACCAACACGTTCACCCTCGCGGCGATTCTCGTCGCAGCCCTCGGCGCTCTGCTCGCGGCGCTGTGGCCGGCGTTCCGCGCGTCTCGTCTCAACCCCGTGGAGGCATTGCGCTCATGAAGACCACACTCCTGCTGTCTCTCGTCTCGTCGTTCGCCTTCGCGGCCGAGCCGACCGCCGCCGACATCGTCGCGAAGTACGACAGCATCATGGGCCCGGGCACCTACGAGGCCCAGACCGAGATGACGGCGACGCGCGAAGACGGCACCTCGCGCACCTACGGCATGAAGTTCTTGAAGCGTGACACCGACAAGTTCCGCGTCTGGTTCTCCGAGCCGGCGAGCGTGAAGGGCCAGGAGATTCTGCGCCTCGGCGACAACGCGTGGGTGTACCTGCCGAACCTCAAGCGGGCGACGCGCATCGCCAACCGCGACTCGTTTCAGGGCGGAGACTTCAACAACGCCGACGTGCTGCGCGTGAACTACGCGACCGACTACGACGCCGTCATCGCGCCCTCTGCTTCGCCAGACCAGCTCACCGTCGAGCTCAAGGCGAAGAGCACCGAGACCTCGTACGACAAGATTCGCCTCGTCGTTCGCAAGAGCGACCTGCAGCCGCTCAAGGGCGAGTACTTCGGCACCTCGGGGCAGATGATTCGTTCGGCCACGTTCAGCGAGCACAAGGAGTTCGACAAGGGCTTCGTGCGGCCAGCGCGCATCGTCATGCAGAACGAGGTCGTGAAGGCCCGCAAGAGCGAGATGGTGACGAAGTCGTTCAAGTTGAACGTCGAGGCGCCGCCGCAGCGGTTCATGCAGGCCGACCTCGGGAAGTGACGGAGGCCCACCGTGTCGAGGCTCCTCGTGCTGGTGATGGTGATGTCGGCGCCGGCCCTCGCGCAGGAGGAGGACGGTGGTGTGCCCGTCGAGGCTCCCGTCGTCGAGACGCCGGCGCCGAAGGAGCCGCTGTTCGACAAGGTCGTCGACGTCACGGGCTACGGCATGTCGCGCACGCAGTTCACCCGCGCGCGCACGTGGGGCCTGCTGCCGACCAACGACATTCCCCAGCTGCAGCAGTTCGTGGAGTTCAACACGCAGCTCAAGGTGAGCGTGCGGCCACACTCGTACTTCTCGAGCGACGTGTCGGTGGTGGCGAACTGGGGCGGCTTCTATCGGGGCGTCGACGGCACGGGGCATGAGGTCGCGCTCGCGGACAAGACGAGCCCGCAGGTGCAGCCCGTCATCAACATCAACGAGCTGTTCATCTCGCACGAGTTCATTCCCGAGCTGAACGTGCTCATCGGCAAGAAGCGCATCGTCTGGGGCCCGGGCATGGCCTTCAACCCGACCGACCTGCTCAACCCGCGCCGCGACCCGACCGACCCGACGTTTCAGCGCTCGGGCGCGTGGCTCGCGCAGGTCGAGGCGCCGCTCTCGTTCGCCACGTTCTCGGTCGTCTTCGCGCCGACGGTGCTCAAGCAGACCGCCGGCATTCCGACGCACTTCCTCGGCTACCCCGCGTGGGACCAGAAGGACACGCAGCTGCACTACCAGCTCGCCGCGCGGGCCTACGCGCTCGTCTTCGACACCGACATCAACGTGATGTTCTTGTTCGGCAACAAGTCGGTCGACGACTTCGAGGCCAAGCCGCGCGTGGGGCTCTCGTTCAGCCACGTCTTCGGCGCGCTCGAGGTGCACGGCGAGGCGTTGTTCCAGACGGGCAGCACACGCGATTACCTGAACGGCGCCTGCGTGCAGAACGTGATGGCGGCGCTGCAGTGCTCCATCGCCAAGACGGCGTACGCGTCGAAGACGCACCTCAACGACACCGAGCTGCGCCCGAAGATTCTCGTCGGTGGGCGCTACCAGTTCGGCGACGACTCGATGTTGTCGCTCGAGTACCTGTACCAGCACGACGGGTGGAACAAGGACCACTTCCAGGACTTCGCCAACGGCCTGGGCCTCATCACCGAGGCGCGGTCGCTCGGCGT
This sequence comes from Archangiaceae bacterium, assembly GCA_016879935.1. Lineage (GTDB taxonomy): Bacteria > Myxococcota > Myxococcia > Myxococcales > Myxococcaceae > Xiheimicrobium. The sequence continues at coordinate 10,065 of JAACJQ010000363.1, forward strand.
CGACGTCGCGAACTTTCCCGGGGCGAGCGCGCTGTTCGGTGGCACGTCACAAGACGGCTTGCCCGTGCGCTTCGCGTTCGACCCGCGTGGGCGGCACTACGCGTTTCTCACGTACCAGAAGCCACGCATCTTCGATGACTTCACCGCCCAGGCCGTCGTCATCGCGAACCTGCGAGACCTGTCGACGACGCTGACGCCGAGCATCACCTGGTCTGCCACCGAGTGGCTCAACCTGTCGGTGCTCGCGTTCGTGCCGTTGCAGGGCCCCGATGCGCTCGCGGTGAAGACGCCGCAGGGCCTGGCGGTCTCGGAGTTCGGCGTCACCCCGTTTGCGTTCCGCGCGATGTTCGAGGCGCGCGCGTTCTTCTGAAGCACCAAGGAGCCGTTCGCATGGCACACCTCATCGAGCTGTCAGGCATCAAGAAGTCGTACCAGCTGGGCATGACCGAGGTGGTGGCGCTCCGTGGCGTCGACCTCTTCATCGACGTGGGCGAGTTCACGGTGGTGACGGGCCCGTCGGGCAGCGGCAAGACGACGTTGCTCAACATCATCGGCTGCCTCGATCGCGCGTCGGGTGGCAAGTACGTGCTCGACGGCATCGACGTCTCGAACAAGGACTTCGACGACCTCGCCGACGTGCGGAACCAGAAGATCGGGTTCATCTTCCAGAACTTCAACCTCATTCCCGTGCTCAACGTGGCCGAGAACATCGAGTTCCCCTGCGCCGTGCGACAGAACCCCGAAGAGGCGGGTGCGCTGCGGGCGCGCGTCGAGAAGCTGGCCGAGGCCGTGGGGCTCAAGGAGTACCTGCACCACAAACCCGACGAGCTCTCGGGTGGGCAGCGTCAACGCGTCGCCATCGCGCGCGCCCTCATCACCACGCCGCGCCTCGTGCTCGCCGACGAGCCGACCGCGAACCTCGACTCGAAGACGAGCGAGCAGATCATCGACCTCATGCTCGAGCTGAACCGCAACCAGGGCGTGACGTTTCTCTTCTCGACGCACGACCCACGCGTCGTTCAGCACGCCCGGCGCGCGCTGCAGATTCGAGATGGGCAGATGGTCGACGGCGCGCTGGCACATTGACGAGCGCCTGGCCCCTCAGTGGCCCATCACCCAGCTCACCGCGGCCCAGCCCAGCGTCGCGAGCGCGACCAGCACCCCCGTGAAGCGCCACCGCCGCCGCTCGTGCTCGAGGCGCGCGACGGTGAGCTCGAGCGACTCGGCCGCGTCGCCGGGCACCTGCGCGACGTCGAGTGCGGGGCCCGTGAGGTTGTCGGTGTCGCAGTAGCCACAATGCTCGAGGCGAAGGGTGGCCGCGCTCGGCAGCGGCGCGTGACACCGGCGGCAGCGTTGGGCCGCGCCCGCACGCTCTGGCGCAAGCGCACCGAACCCGAGCGTCAGCACCCGCAGCGCGAGGCGGTCTGACACGGCCAGCCGCGCGGCCACCGTCAGCAGGCCGACGACCCCGAAGGGGGCGAGCAGGCAGAAGGTATCGGGAGTGCCCCAGGCCCTGCTCGCGAGCCGCTCCATCGCGATGAAGCCCCACGCCACGACGAAGCTGACGAGGCCCACGACGCCGAGCGCCACGAGGCCACGCGTGACCCGCCGCGCGTCTGGCTGCTGGCTCATGCGCTCGAGGCGCGCCCGGGTCGGTGCCCGCCGGGCCTCGAGGGTCGCGGCCGCGCGCGCCTGCTCCCGCAACTCGGGAGGAACGGGAACCCGTGCCTGACAATAGCCGCACGCCACCTCGGCCTCGTCGGCGAGCGGGGCCTGGCTTCCGCACGAGGGGCACCGAATCGGCACCCGCTCGATGGTGGGCGCTGCAGCCGTCTGCCTTCGCCCCGAGACGATGGCCGAGATGGCCGCGCAGGCGGCGCGAATCGAGCGAACGTCGCCGGTGTCGGTCACCACCGCGATGGGCACCCGCCCCTCGGTGCCATGCAGAAGGGTGAGGTGCCAGATGGGCGTGGAGCCAGAGCCCGAGCTTTCGGTCTCCGCGCCCGAGCCCGACAGCGCGCTCCACGCACACCGATAGCCATCGAGCGGCCCACCGGTGACGGTGAGGCCTTCGGTGTCGAGCCACAGGTCAGATGGCGCCGCCGCCCTCGCGTTGCGCCCCTGCACGACGGTGATGAACCCGCACAGCAGCGCTCCCAGCGCGAACAGCCCGCCTCCGAGGACCCTGGGGTCGTTCATCGGCGGCTGCCACGAGACGAGCGTCAACGTCGCCAACGCGAGCGTCATGCCGCCGAAGGTGAGCGTGAGCGCCTGGGCGACGAGGCTGGTGCCGCCGACGGCCAGCGGGAAACGTACGGCGGTCGCGGGCCGGGCCGGGGCCAGCCGGCCGGGGTCGTTCTCGGTCGGCGTCTCGGGCGTGACGGTCACCGCTTGCGGGCCTTTCTGGTCTCGGCCTCTTCGACGTTCTGGGCCACGCGCAGCTTGATGAGCTTCTGCACCAGCTTCGCCGGCAGCGGCTCGTCGAGCTCGAAGCGCAGCGTGCCTTTGCCGGTCTGGTACTTCGCGAGGTCGGCTTCGAGCACCATGGCTCGCGCTCCGTAGAGGCCCACGTGGCCTTCGAAGCCGGCGACGTGCACCAGGTTCTTTCCGGCGAGCGCGAAGGTGGGCATGCCGTAGCTGAGCTTCTCGGTCGCGCCGGGCGCGGCCTTGCGAATGATGGCCTGCAGCTGCGTCACCAGCGTCTTCGTCTTCGGCGGCAGCGCAGCGACGTAGGCCTCGATCGAGGTGGGCTTCTTCATGACGGGCGAGAATAGAGTGCCGCCGCTGTGGGGTCGACGCTCCGAGTGCTGCTGACGGTGTGGCTGCTCGTGGCGGGCGTCGCCAGCGCGCGGGTCGATGGAGGCGTCGACTTCGAGACCTTCGTCGCCGACTCACCCGACGCCGGAGTCGTCGCGTCGGCTCAGGTCGACGCAGGCATTGATGCTGCGAGCGCCGAACTCGAGACGGTCGTCACCGGCCTGCGCGAGAGCGTTCCCGACGACCGGGCCTCGAGCGTCGTGCGGCGCACGGAGCTGGATCGTCGCCTTCCGCGCAGCACACCCGACGCCGTGCGCTTCGAGCCCGGCGTCTTCGTGCAGCGCACCGCGCACGGTCAGGCGTCGGTCTTCATTCGCGGGCTGACGGGCCAGCAGACGGTGCTGCTGTTCGACGGCGTTCGGCTGAACACCTCGACGTGGCGGCAGGGGCCGAACCAGTACTTCTTCACGCTCGACTCCGCGACCATCGACACGCTCGAGGTGCTGCGTGGTGGAGCCTCGACGTGGTTCGGCGCCGATGCGCTCGGTGGCGTGGTGGCGGTGAAGCCGCTCGACGCGCCCGATGGCCGCGAGGGGCCGGTGTTGAAGTCGTCGGTGACGCTCAAAGGGCGCAGCGCCGACGACGAACTCGGCGGGCGCGCGCAGCTCGAAGCGGCCGTGGGCAACGTCGGCTTCATCGGTGGCGTCGGGGGTCGCAACGTGGGCCTGCTCGAGAGCGCGGGCTCGGTTCGCAACCTGGTGGGCGGTGGCACGCCCGACGTCCCGCGGTTTGCGCCCGATGGCCGTACACAGCTCGGCACCGGCTTCAAAGAGCTCAGCTTCGACGGCCGCGCGACGGTTCGTTTCGGTGAGGCGCACGCGTTGACGGTGGCGCTCTACGGCTACCGGCAGTTCGACGCGCCGCGGACCGATCAGTGTCCGCCTCCAGGAGCGCGCTTCGACGAGTGCCTCACCATCAGCGAGCAGTTCCGCACGCTGGGCTACGCGAAGGCGGGGCTCGTCTTTCGCGATGTCTCCATCGACGTCGTCGGCTCGTGGCAACGGCAACTGGAGCGACGTGAAGGCGTGCGGCCCGCGTCGTTCGTGGTGTCGACAGGGCGAGACGTCGTCGACTCGTTCGGTGGAGCCGTGCGGCTGACGACGAGAGACTTCGCGCCGACCGAAGGGCTCACGCTGCGCGCACGAGGCGGCATCGATTCGTGGGTCGACCTCGTCGAGTCGCGCGCGTGGTTGTCGTTCACCGATCTCGGCGTGACGGTCGAGCGCAGCCGTGGGCAGTACCTCACCGGTTCGCGCGCGCTGACGGGCGGCGCGTTCTCCGAGCTCGAGGTGGGGCTTCCGTTCGGGGTCTCGCTGCGCGGCGGTGGGCGGGTCGGGTGGTCGACGGTCGATGCTCCGGGTGATGACGCGTCGGGCACGGTGGCGGTCTCGCAACGTTGGCTTCCGCTCGCGGGCACTGGCGGCGTGGCGTGGAAGCCGTTCGAGTCGACGACCTTCGCGCTCAACGTCGACCACAGCTTTCGACCACCGAACCTCGACGACCTGACCTCACGCCAACAGACGGGCCCCGGCTTTCAGTTCGAGAACCCGGCGCTGAAGCCCGAGACGGCGACGACGCTCGAAGTGGGCGCGAAGGTTCGCACGCCCGTCGTCACCGTCGACGCGTGGGTGTTTCAGACGTGGCTCGGAGCCGCCATCGGTCGGCAGCCGCGCACCATCGCCGAGTGCCCTCCCAACACCCCGCAGTGCGAGTCCTCGTGGAATCGGTTGCAGCTCGTGAACGCGAAGGGGCTCTCGAACGTGCGCGGGCTCGAGCTGAGTGGCCGGCTGCGGTTTCCCCACGGCTTCGGCGCGCGCGCGACGGTGAACGCGACGTTCGGAGAAGGCCCGAACCTCATCGAGCGCCCGGCTGATCCGCTCGGTCCCTGGCAGGAGCGGGTGCCGCTCTCTCGAATTCCTCCCGTGAACGGCATCGCCGAGCTCTCGTGGGCGTACGCGACGCAGTTCTCGTCGGCGATCTCGTTGCAGTGGGCGGGGCCGCAAGATCGGCTCGCGGTGGCTGACCTCTCCGACGCGCGCATCGGGCTCGGCGGCACGCCAGGCTTCGCCGTCGTCGACCTTCGGCTCTCGGCGAAGGTGACGTCGTTTCTCTCGGCGTCGGTCGTGTTCGAGAACGTGCTCGATTCGCCGTGGCGAGCGCACGGCTCGAGCATCAACGGCCCCGGCCGCGGCGTGATGCTGGCACTGACCGGTCAGTGGGCTGCGCTGCGGTGACGTGGCAACCGAACGCTCGACGCCTCGGCTCCTCTCGCGCTTGAATCGCGGGCTCGCCGAACAGACACACCGAGGGGGCGCATGAAGAAGGTCGCAAGCGTGGCAGTGCTGGTGCTTCTCGCCGGGTGCTCGCCTGGCACCTCTCGGCCAGGCCCGACCATCGAGCCTCCGCCGGAGCAGCTCGTCAGCACGCAGGCCGGCGTCGTTCGCGGCGTGACGCAAGACGGCGTGGCCCGCTTTCTCGGCATTCCCTACGCCGCTCCGCCGGGTGGCGCGTTGCGGTGGCGCGCTCCGGAGCCACCCGTGACGTGGGCGGGTACGCGGCCCGCGACGGCGTTCGGCTCGCCCTGCGTGCAGTCTGACAAGCTCGAGGGCCCCGGCTCGGAGGACTGTCTCTTCCTCAACGTCGGGAGTCCCGAGGTCGGCGCGACGACGCCTCGGCCCGTCATGGTCTACGTGCACGGCGGCGGCTGGGCGCGCGGCGCCGGGAACATGTCGGTGTTCGACGGCATCGAGAACATGCAAGACGGTCAGCACCTCGCCGCGCAAGACGGCGTCGTCGTGGTCACGCTCAACTATCGACTCAGCAACCTCGGCTTTCTGGCGCACCCAGCGCTCGCCGAAGGCGGGAGCGCCGGCAACTACGGCGTGATGGACGTCATCGCCGCGCTGAAGTGGGTGCAGGCCAACATTCGCGCGTTCGGCGGAGACCCTGGCCGCGTGCTGCTCTTCGGGACTTCGGCTGGCGGCTCGCAGACCTGCGCCGTGGCTTCGTCTCCGCTCGCTCGTGGGCTGTTCTCTGCCGTGGCCAGTCACAGAGGTGGAGGCTGCGATTGCTTTCGCGACGACCAGAAGCTCGCCGTCGCGGAGTTGGTCGCTCAACGCGTCGGCTGCGCGAACGCGGCAGACGTGGCGGCGTGCCTCCGAAAGGTACCCGCTGCCGACTTCGTGCCCCTGCCCGGAGTTGGTGCCACCGCCGACGGAGTCGTGCTGCCGACCTGTCCCCTCGAGCGCTTCCGCGCAGGCGGTGGGCCCGGAGTGCCGATGGTGTTCGGCACCAACGTGCACGAAGGCATCGGGTACCTCGACGATGCGGCTCGCGCCCTGACGTGGGACTCGCTGCGGCTCCTGTTTCAGCGGGCCTTCGGGGCGAAAGGTGACTCGGTCGCGGCGACCTACGGGCAGGGGCGGTACGACAGTGCGCCTGCGGCGTGGGCCGTGTTCGTCGGCGATTGGATTTATCACTGCCCCGATCGCCGGGCCCTGCGAGCCCTCGAGGGCCGGACGACGCCCGTCTACCGCTACCTCTTCGGAGGCGCGCTGTCGGACCCGCGCCACAGCGCAAAGCTGGCCAGCCATGGCGTCGACGTGCCTTTCGTGTTCGGAAACTTCGGGACGCTCACGACCACGGCCGCCGAACGTGACCTCTCGAAGGCCATGAAGACCCGATGGGCGGCGCTGGTCTCGTCGGGGAGCCCGTCTCGCGACGGGAGCTGGCGCCCGTGGGACGCTCGCGGCTCCCTGCTCGCGCTCGGGCTCGCCGAAATCACGATGGGTGAAGGGTTTCGGAACGCGGAGTGCGATGTGCTCGACCAGATTCCGCCGTTGCGAGATCAACCAGCCGACCGTCTGCCGTTTCCGACCAGCCCTTGAGGGCCGACTCAGCACCATTGGTCTGCACGACGCTGACGCGATAGTGAGAGCCGATGCGCGTTCCGCTCCTTCTTCTCGTGTCGCTCTGTGCGTGTCCTGGGCCGCTGCCGACGCCGACCGATGGTGGACTCGACGGAGCGCGTGATGGTGGTGGCACCTGCGCCGTCGCGCCCGTGTTCACCGAGAGCCTCACGGGCTGTCAGAGCGGCGCCGATGACTACCGGCCGCGCGAGGCGGGCTCTGCGAACGACACGTGGCCTGCGTGCGTGAGCGACTCCAACGTGTTCATGCCCATCAACCCGAGCATCTCGTCGGTGGCGCGCGTGGCGGCGTTCGAAGGCATGGCAGAACTGCTGTGGCGTGGAGCGCGGACTCCGGGCCCGCAGGACTTCGTCGACGCGCGCGTGTTGTACGCGCAGGACCAGGGCCTCGACTCGCGCGTGCAGCGGCGTGAAGACGTGCACTACCCGGCGGCGCCGATGGCGTGCAGCACGGCGGGCATTCCTGATCAGTTTCCTGATCGCTGCGTCGGCCCGTCGAAACTGCTGCCCATCATCAACGACGCCTTTCAGAAGGGCTCGATGGGAGAAGCGTCGCAGGTGCAGGCGGCGCGCCTCGAGGCGGCCTTGCTGTGGTTCCTCTACGTCTCGGCGCTCTCGGAGGTGCAGAGCTGCACGACGAAGGCGCAGGACTGCGACAGCTGCTGGGCCTACTACTCGGGCGGCACGCCGCGCGATCAACCGAAGGGGCTTGCGAAGGCGATTCAGGCATTCGTGCCCGAGGCACATCAGCGCGCGTACGACGGAACTCTGGCGGTGCGGTGCTGGCGCAACCTCGACAACGAGACAGGCGTGGCGACGAACGTGATGTTGCGTGACCGCGCATCGGCTCAGCTCGACAAGGCGATGCTGCGTGGGCTCGCGGTGGTGTTCCGTCAGCGCGTGGCAGAGCTCTCGTGCACGAGTGGAGAGACGCGTGATGCGCGACTCGCGTTCGTGAAGGTGCTGGCGCCGTTGTTCGATCGCCCGTTGCGTGAGCGCAGCGCCTCGGCCGCCGGAGTCGTCGCGACCGAGTTGGCAAAGACCGAGGTCTCGTCGGTCGACGTCTCGGCGGTCACCTCGGCGATCGACACCGCGTTCCCGTGCCCGTGACGGCGGGGCACTGATTCCCACCGAGCGCACACGGAGCCGCCACCGCCATTGCGGTTTCCACGGCACTTCACTTACCTGCGCCCCCATGCGGTCCATCACCCCCGTCGTGTTCCTCGCGCTGGTCCTCGCCTGCGCGCCTGCTCCCCAGGGTCTGCGCGCTGCCGACGAAGGCCCCGGCCCGAAGGTCGCCTTCGACGTCTTCCACACGCCGCTGCCCGAGATTCCGCTGCCGAACGACTTCGCGACGCGCTTCGACGCGTTGTCTCCGACGAAGCGGCGCATCAACGCCTCCATCGACGTCGCGCCCACGCGCTGGGAGCGCCGCATTCGTGCCGCCCTCGACGACATCTCTGGCTGGGGCACGCTCGCGCCCATCACCGTCTCGTTCTCGGAGCCGCTCGACCTGCGTGAGCTGACCCGCCGCCACCAGGCGCCCGGAGACCTCGCCGACGACGCGCTCTACGTGTTCGACGTCACCCGCGGCTCGCCCGGCTTCTGCCACCCGGTGCTGCTCGACCTCGGCCAGGGCCACTTCCCCGTCGTCGCCGACGACCGCTCGTACTTCCCAGAGGAGCCGCACGACGCGCTCGAGTCACTGCTCTTCGAGCAGCAGGAAGAAGACCTCAACGGCAACGGCGTGATGGACCCCGGCGAAGACACCGACATGGACGGGGTGCTCGACCACCCGAACACGCTCGATGGAAAGACGGGCGGCCCCTTCGACGTCATCGGCTTCTACGAACACGAGACCAACACGCTCATCGCGCGGCCGCTCGAGCCGATGCGTGAAGCGACGACGTACGCGGTGGTGCTCACCAAGCGCCTCGTCGGCAAAGACGGCAAGCCGGTGCGCTCACCGTTCCCGGCCATCAACCACCTGAGCCAGACGCAGGCGCTGGGCGCGGTCTCCGAATGTCTGTCGACCCAGTCGCTCGGCCTCGACGACGTGGCCTTCACCTGGTCGTTCACCACGCAGTCGGTCACGCAGGACTACATCGCCGTGCGCGACGGCTTCATGGGCCTCGGGCCGCTCGCGTTCCTCAAAGACAAGTACCCGCCCGAGATCGCGACGCTCGAAGAGGCGCGGCGCTCCGAGGGGCGCGGCACCAACACGAAGATCGTCCCCGGCGCGCAGTTCGCGAACCTGGGTGAGCAGCTGCTCTCGTTCGTCGGCGGCAACGACGTCACCGACGGCTCGAAGGAGCTCATTCGCGGCTGGCTGCGGAGCATCGACTTCTTCGCGGCGCCGACGATGGTGTCGCCGCAGTTCTTCCCGCGCAACGACTCCGAAGGAAAGCAGCTGCCGTTCTACGAGCAGACGATGAAGCTCGACCCGCTGCGCGGCATCGCCGAGACGCGCGACGAGACGGTGCCGATGTTCATGGCGGTGCCGAAGAACCGCACGGGCCCCGCGCCGGTCGTCATCTTCGTGCACGGCCACACCGGCTCGAAGCTCGACAGCATCATCTTCATGGGCCCGATGGCCCGCTTCGGCATCGCCACCATCGGCCTCGACGCCGTCAGCCACGGCGTGGGCATCAATGACGCCGACATCTCGCTCTTCTCGGGCATCGTCGAGACGTACGGCATCACGCCGCTCGCGAACGCGATTCTCAAGGGCCGCGCGTGGGACCAGAACGGCGACAACATTCCCGACCCGGGCGCCGACTTCTTCAGCGCCTACGTGCCGCACTCGCGCGACACCGTGAAGCAGACGGCCTTCGACGTCATTCGCCTCGTGCGCGTGCTGCGCAGCTTCGACGGCAAGCGCACGTGGAAGCACGACGTGAACAAGAACGGCATGGCCGACGACCTCGCCGGTGACTTCGACGGTGACGGCAAGGTCGACCTCGGCGGGCCCGACGTACCCATCTACATGGCGGGCGCGTCGCTCGGCGGCATCATGTCGAGCCTCGTCGGCGGCATCGAGCCCGAGTTCGACGCGATTCTTCCGATTCTGCCAGGCGGCTACCTGTCGGAGATCGGCGCCCGCACGGCGTTGGGCCAGGTGAAGAACCCGCTCGTGCTGCGCCTGTTCGCGCCGCTGTTCCTCGTGCGCGACGGCCCGGCGAACCCGACGCTGTCGGTGATGTACCCGAGCGCGGTGAAGAACGTCGAGGTCAAGCTCGCCTCGTTGCCGACGCTCCCGCCCGGGAGCATCGCGGTGATGCGCAACCTGAAGACGAAGGACTGGCGCTGCGCTCGGGTGCAGAAGAACGGCCACCTGCGCCTGGCGGTTCCCTCCGACGAAGGCGACCGGCTGCAGCTCGAGCTCTACGACCAGGAACTGCCGAGCCAGGAGAAGACGGGCTGCGACCCGACGGGTGTGACGCCGGTGAAGATCGTCGACACGTTGGACCGCGAGGTGAAGTTCCTCGGCCAGACGATTCCGGCAGGCTCGAAGCTGACGGCGTTTGCCGACGGCTATGGACTGCGGCGTGGGTCTCCCGAGATGCGGCGGTTGCTCGCGCTCGGGCAGATTGCGCTCGAGTCGTCTGACCCGGCCAACTTCGCGCCGTTCTACGACGGCACCCGTACGCTCACGTATGGAGACGGCTCGACGGTGAAGACGCGCGCGCTGCTGGTGCCGATGACGGGCGACCCGGGCGTTCCCATCTCGACGGCGAACGCGCTGATGCGGGCCGCCGGTTTCCTCGACGTGCGCAAGGTCGACCCGCGCTACGGCAAGTCGACGCAGCAGGAACTCATCGACGTCGGCTTCGTCGAGGGCGTCGAGCGCACGCGCCGGTACACCGACTCGAAGGGCAACCCCGTGCTGATGGACGCCGACGTGCTGCAGGCGGTTCGTGCAGGCGCCGACGACGGCTTCGGAGCACCGCGCCTCAACCCGCCCATGCGCCTGTACGGCCCGAGCGAGAAGATCGGCGGCACGGTCGGAGCCATCCTCCCGTACATGGATCCGAAGGGCGCCCACTCGTTCCCGATTCCCGACCCGGGCAAGTCGTTCGACCTGGGCTCGCTGCTGCTGAACATCGCGGGTGGCTATCTGGGCTCGGGTGGAACGCGCGTGGCCGTCGAGCCGTGTGCCGAGCGGTCGAACTGCGACTGGGTCCCTCCGATTCCTCCCTGAGCTCACGGAGTCGTCGGCACGAGCCCCGGCAGGACCAGAGGCTGGCGGCTGGAGCGGAGCAGCTGGTTCCTCACGGCGTGGCTCCGGCTCTGGCGAGGTGTCGGGCTCCGGCACACGGAGCGGCAGTCGTTTGCGCGCGTCGCTGAGCAGCTCTCGGTTCCACGCGTCGAGCACCTGGAGCTCGACCGCATTCGCTCGAGAGCCGACCAGGAGGCCGGCGGTCATTACGCCACAGGCAGCGAGGAACCCACCAAGGCTGATTCCAACGAGACCTGCGAGCGGTGGCCGTAAGGCACCGACGGCGAGCGGGGTCGCTGCAAGGACGACGAAGCTGACGACCTGGAGGATCGTTCCCAGGCCGTGAAGTTGTCGCGCCTCACGAAAATCGGTCTCGAGCGCCGGCCTGCCGACCAGAACCTGGGCAAGCTCGTCGTCGGTCAGATGACGGCCGCCCTGCTTGACCGAGGTGCGTCCCGGCACGCCCACCAGCAGCAGTCGATTCATCACGAGGTCGAGCGAGGGGTCGGTCGATTGCGTTCTCGCGCGAGCCAGGAGCGCGTCGTTGTGCAGCTCGACTGCGCGCCAGATGTCGCTGCCGCCGCGGCTGACCCAGACGAAGTGGAGCAACGCGTTCACGCTGGCAGTGATGAGCCCACCAATGGAGCCGACGAGGAGTGGGTCTTGGCTGAGACTGGCGATGACGGAGCTCGCCTCGAGCGTGGCGAGGCTCGAGACGATCAGCGCGGTGACGCGCAGTCCGACGTCGAGCACGCCGGCACGCGCGAGTGCACTTTGACTCGGCTCGAACCCGCCTGCGACGGCCTCGTCCGATTGCACGAGGGTGAGCGTCGCTTGCGTCGGCAGCTGGATGCTGTCGAGCGAGTCGAGCGCCTCGTGGGCCGCGTTGGGTGACTGCGCCTGCGCCAGGAGCACGACCATGGCCACGCTCAACATGGCGATGAGCGTGCCACGTCATCAGCGCGAAGAAGTGTCAGTTCGCGACGCCCACGGTGTACGCCCCAAGTGCGGTCGTCGCCGACGTGATGCGCACGAAGTACGTGCCCGCCGACGGCAGCGCGAAGGCGAACGTGCCCGGACCCGAACCAGTCGCGATGACCGAGCCGCTCGCGCTCTGAATCTGCACCGTCACACCAATGCCCGTGGTGATGGCCCGCAGCGCCAGCACCGATGTCGCGTCGAAGCTGAAGAAGTCGGCGTCGCCCGAGAACTGCACGTTGCCGCTCACCACGGGTCCATCGACCGTGAGTGACGTCGCTCCGACGCGCGTGTCGGAGTGGTCGTCCGTTCCCAGGTCGGTCACCTTCAGCGTCCACGTCGTGAGGTTGCTGCTCGTGTACGCGCGCGTGCAGAACGTCAGCGTCTCGGTCGTCGACGTTCTGAAGCGCAGCAACTCGGCGTCGGTCGTCGAGATGTACGTGCCGGTGGCCGTCAGCACCCAGAGGTACACGTCGGTGCCCGTCGTCTCTTCGAACGTGTAGATGCGGTTCGCCTGCACCGGCACCGCCAGACAGTCGGGGTCGCTCGGATAGTCGAAGCGGCCACTCACGCTGGCGCCCGGAGTCGCTGCCGGCATCAACGTCACGGCACCCGCTCGGTCATCGGCATGGTCGTCGACACCCTGGTCGATGACCCGCAACGACCACGGCGAGAGGTTGCTGCTCGTGTACGCGCGCGTGCAGAAGAAGAGCGTCTCGCTCGTGGTCGCCTCGAAGCGCAGCGACTCGGCGTCGGTCGTCGAGAAGAACGTGCCCGTCGCCGTCAGCACCCAGAGGTACACGTCGGTCGCCGTGGTCTCGTCGAAGCTGTAGATGCGGCCCGCCGTGACGGGCACTGACACGCACTCCGGGTCGCCGGGGTAGTCGAACGTTCCCGACACCGTCGTCCCCGGAGTCGCCGTCGGCGTGAGCAGCACGGCTCCGACGCGGTCATCGGCGTGGTCGTCGACGCCCTGGTCCGTCACGCGCAGTGTCCACGTCGCGAGGTTGGTGCTCGTGTACGCGCGAGTGCAGAAGAACAACGTCTCGGCCGCGCTGGTCTCGAAGCGCAGCACCTCGGCGTCGGTCGTCGAGATGTACGTGCCCGTCGACGTCAGCACCCAGAGGTACACGTCGGTCGGGGTCGCCTCTTCGAAGGTGTAGATGCGGTTCGCCTGCACCGGCACCGCGACGCACTCCGCATCACTCGGGTACTGGAAGCGGCCGCTCAGGCTCGCGCCCGGCATCATCATCGGCGTGAGCGTCGTGGTGTTCACCCGGTCATCGGGCTGGTCGTCGACGCCTTCGTCCGTCACGCGCAGCGTCCACGTCGCGAGGTTGGTGCTCGTGTACGCGCGCGTGCAGAAGGTGAGCGTCTCGGCGGTGCTCGTCTCGAAGCGCAGCGACTCGGCGTCGGTCGTCGAGATGAACGTGCCCGTCGCGGTGAGCACGTACAGGTACACGTCGGTGCTGCTCGTCTCTTCGAACGCATAGATGCGGTTTGCCTGCACGGGCACGGCGAGGCAGTCGATGTCGCTGGCGTAATCGAAGCGGCCCGAGAGGCTGGCACCGGGCGTGGGTAGCGGAGCGAGCGTCACGGCTCCGATGCGATCGTTCACGTGGTCGTCGACGCCTTCATCGGTGGCGCGCAGCGTCCACGTCGCGGTCGATGACGTCACGGCGGCGCGAGCACACAGGTACAGCGTCTCGCTCGTCGTCACCCGGAAGCGCACGGCCTCGGCGTCGGTCGACGAGAGGTACGTCGCAGTTCCCGTCAGCACCTGCAGGTACACGTCGGTCGCCGTCGTCTCATCGAGCGTGTAGATGTGGCCCGCCTGCACGGGCACCGCGAGGCAGTCCATGTCGCCAGGGAAATCGAAGCGACCCGTGATGCTGGTGCCTGGAGCGACCACTGGCGTGAGCAACGCCGCACCGGCTTGTGAGTCGGCGTGGTCGTCGCTCCCGAGCGTCACCTGCACCGACGTCGCGCCCATCACCGAAGCCGTCTGCGCGCGCACCTGGAGAAAGTACGTGCCGTCGTGCGGCAGCTTGCGCAGCAGCAGGTCGGTCTGGTTCGTCGTGAGCGCCGTGGTGCCATCGGAGTCGTAGAGCGACAGCGACGACGCGAGCGGGCCCGACTCTTCGGCACGCAGCACCGCTCCGGCATCGGCGGTGAACGAGACGAAGTCGACGTCACCCGCGGGCGCGAACGTGTGCGACTGCGCGACGCCGGGAACGATGGGCTTCGCGAGGGCAGGGCACTCGTCGGGTTCGTAGCTGTCTCCACTCGTGTGTTGGCCCGCGCACGTCGGAGGCAGCGGCAGCTCGCAGCCGTTCGTTCCCGGTTGGTAGCCCGCTTCACACGAGCAGCTCACGCCTGCATCGGCGCCAGCCGAACACACCGTCTGGTGCGGCAACGAGCACGGGTTCGGAAGACAGGGGTCGTCGACGACGCACGTGCCCGCGACGTCGTGGAAGCCGGGCGCGCAGCTGCAGACCGCGGTGCCTCCGACGTCGCTGCACACGCCACGGTTCGGCTGGGTGCACGGGTTCGGGCTGCACGCGTTCATCGGCACGCACTGGCCGAGCGCATCGAGGCGGAAGCCCACGTCACAGCCACACGTCGCGACGCCGCCGACCTCGGTGCACTGCGTTCGGTTCTGCTGCGTGCACGGGTTCGGGTTGCAGGCATTCATCGGCACGCACTGGCCGAGCCCATCGAGGCGGTAGCCGACGTCGCAGCTGCACGTCGCCATGCCGCCCGCGCTCGAGCACTGCGTTCGATGTGCCTGGGTACACGGGTTCGGGCTGCACACGTCGACGGGCACGCACTGGTTCTGTGCGTCGAGCCGGAAGCCCGTGTCGCAACCGCACGAGACCATGCCGCCTGCTTCGGTGCACTGCGTGCGGTTCGGCATGGTGCACGGGTTCGGTGTGCACGAGGGCGCGCGCACGCACTGACCCGAGCCATCGTCGAGAAAGCCGGAGTCGCACTGGCAGATGGCCGTCGTGCCCGACGCGACGCAGACCGAGCGATTCGGCTGCATGCACGGGTTCGTCGCGCACGGGTTCGCCGAGACGCAGCCTCCGCGGCCGTCGTCACGCAGGCCCGCTTCACACGAACACGTCACTGCGCCCGAGACGACGCTGCACACCGTCTTGCCCGGCTGACGGCACGGGTTCGGGCTGCACGAGGGCGCCAGCACGCACTGGCCCGCGCCATCGTCTCGAAAGCCCGAGTCGCATTGGCACACCGCGGTTCCATTCGAGGCGACGCAGACGGTGCGGTTGGGTTGTGTGCACGGGTTGCTCGCGCAGGGGCCTCGCTGCACGCACTGCCCGGCGACGTCGTCGAAGCCTGCGCGACACGAGCAGACCGCGACGTTGTCGACGATGGTGCAGACCGAACGATCGCCCATGCACGGGTTGTTCGCGCACGACGCACGCGCCACGCACTGGCCGGCGACGTCATCGAAGCCTTCACGGCACGAACACACCGCAGCGTCGTTGACGACGGAGCAGACCGAACGATCGCCCGTGCAGGGGTTGGGCGAACAGGACGCACTCACGGGAACGACGGGCGGGCAGGCGAACGACGCGAGCGCCACGACGAGACAGAGTGCGAGCCTCACTGGCAGACACCGGGGAAGCCGGGGAACGAGATGAGACAGTTGCCGCTCAGACACTCCGACGGCGCGGTGCACGGAGAGCCCACGCCCTTCGACGAACACACGCCGAGCACGTCGGTCGCGGTGAACTTGATGCACGCCCAGCTCGACGGGCAGTTCGCGACGGTGCGGCACAGGCCGGTGAGACACACGCGCCCCTTGTTCGGAATGAGCCCGTCGTTGCACACCGCGCCCTGCAGCCCGGTCGGGCACGTCTTGTCCGGCGCGCACGCGGGGAACGAGTAGCACTTCGGGTCGGCGACGTTGGTCTCGGCCGGGTCGATGCAGATGGAGTTCATGTCGCAACCGTCCATGCCGGACGGCACCTGGTTCGGGTCACACTGCGTCATCGGCGGAGGCGTGCTGCAGAACCCCGCGATGCAGACCTGCGTCGACGCGCAGCCGCTCTGGTTGGTGCACGTGGGAACGACGCGGTTGTGACAGAGCCGGTCGAACTCGGTGTCGCAGAACTGATCAGCCGCGCAGTTGGTGTTGTTCTGACAGCCGATGGCGCAGAGGCCGTTGAAGCAGAACTGGCCCGAGGGGCACATGCGCGTCGGCGAACAGGTGAAGGGCTCGAGGCCCGTGCCGCCGCCCGTCGCCGAACCGCCTGCCGTCGCCGCGCCGCCCGCCGAAGCGGAGCCACCCGCCGCCGAACCGCCACCCGACGAGCCGCCGCCAAACGACGTCGTGCCGCCACCACCGGGGAAGAGGACGA
>JAACJQ010000364.1 GCA_016879935.1 Archangiaceae bacterium
GTGGTCGAGAGGTTCAGCTGCGTGCGGCGCTGACACTCCTGCACGGCCTTGCCGTCGGGGCTGCAGCGGCGCTCGCCGGCAGTGCATTCGCGGCACTCGCCCATGGTGCAGGTCGCAGTGCCGGCACACATCACCGAGCGGAAGCCCGAGCCGGTGCTCTCGCAGACCTCGAGATCGGTCGCGACGGCCCCGCACTTCGTCGCGTTGGGCCGGCACGCCAGGCAGCGCTCGTTGGAGCAGAAGCCATCAGGGGCAGGGCAGGCCATTTCGACCGCGAAGCGGCCATCGGCCCCACACAGCTCGACCGCCGCACCATCGACGCTGCAGCGGCGCGCCCCCTCGGTACAGGGCACGAAGACCGAGGCATCAGGCGCTGGCGGTTTGGGCTCGCAGGTGGCGGAGAGCAGGTTGCAGCGCTCGCCCGTCGCGCAGTCTCCGTCGCGGTGACAGACGAACCGGCACTGGCCATTGACCAGCGTCTCACGCTCCGAGCACGCCGGGCCCCCGTCTTCGGGCGGGCGTTGGAGCACCTTCTCTTTGCAGCCAGTGAGAAGGATCAGCAGCGAGAAGACGGCAGGAACGGAACGGCGCATGCGGTGGCGCTCCAGAAGGCGGTCGGCTCAGGTGGCCTCCGGTCGTGAAGACCCGGCCCTGAGCGGCTCGCCGTCCTACCTCACCTCACAGAAAAAGGGCTACTCGCCGAGCTTGTCGATGATGCTCGTGAAGTCGGCGTCATCGTCTTTCGGGAGCTGCCCGACGACGGTGCGCTCATCGGGAGGCGGCGCCTTCTTTGCGGGCGCGGCGGTGATGGCGACGGCAGGGCGCGCCGGCTGGGTCGCGGGCCTGGCGACGCCGGGTGCCGGAGCGGCAGGCCGGGCGACGGCAGGGGCAGGGCGGGTGGCGGCTTCGGGAATGGTGTTGACCTTCGTCGCCTCCTCGAACTCCTCACCCAGCTGCGAGAGCGAAGCCGCAGACGAGGGGCGCGACGCGTTCGGCATCGTGGTCTGGGGAATACCGGCGGGCGCAGGCGGGCGGGCCGCAGGCGGGGCGGACGAAGCGGCTCCTCCTGCGGGCTTGTTCTTGTAGCGAGCCAGCTCGAGCTCGACGACCTTGAGCTGCTTCGACTTCTCCTGCACGGCCTCCTGGAGGCGCTTCACTTCTTGCGCCTTCACCTGCTCACGGCGCTCGATCTCGGCCTTGTGCTTGACGTTCGCGTCGTCGAGCGACTTCTGGTGCAGGCCTTCGATCGTCTTCTTCTCGGCGATGGCAGCCTGGAGCTTCGCGGCGGCGTCGTTGGCCTTCTGCTCGGCGGCGGTGATCTTCGCCTGCAGCTCCTTGTCGGCGCGGGTGCGGGCAGCGTTCGCGCCCTCCATGGCCTGCTCGAGCTCGGCGACGCGGCGCTGGCGGGTGGCGAGCTGGCTCTGCGCCTCCTTCAGGCGAGTCTCCATCTCGCCGGCCTTCGTCTGCGACTCCTGCTGCACCTGGGCGATGCGGGCCTCGGCGCGCTGGAGCTTCTGCGCCATGTCGTCGTGCGACTTCTTGGCGGCGGCCTTCTCCTGGTTGAGCGCGTTCCCGGCCTCCTGGAGGCGGGCGTTGGCCTGCTGCAGCTGCTGGCCGATCTGCGCCTTCACCTGATCGCGCTCGGCGACGGCGTGGGCGTGCGCTTCCGTGGCCTTCTCGAGGGCAGAGGAGCGCTCGGCGAGCTCCTTCTTCGTGCCGTCGAGCTCGGCGGCCAGCGCGGCCTTCGACTGCGCGAGCTCGTCGGTCTTCTTCTTCGACTCGTCGAAGAGCGACTTGAGCTTGAGCTCGAGCTGCTTCGACAGCTCGGTCTTGGCCGTGACTTCGCGGGTGAGGGCGTCGACCTGCCGCACCTTCTCCTGCTGCTGGGTCGAGAGCTTGCGCAGCGTGTCGGCGAGCTCCTTCGACTTCGCTGCGACGTCGTTCTGCAGCAGCTCCTCGCGCCGCTGCGATTCCTCGGTGAGGGTCGCGATGCGATCTTCGAGGTTGGCGCGGGTGTCTTCGGCGTGGGCGAGCTTGGCGTTGAGCTGGGTGAGATCCGAGACGCGGGCGCCGAGCTCCTGCTTGGTGGCGGCGAGCTGCTCTGTGAGATCCTGCGCCTGATCGCGAATCTGGGCGAGCTCGCTCTCGAGGGTGCCGACGCGCTCCTCGTAGTGCTTCTGGGTGTCGGCGAGCGCGCGCTTCTCGATGTCGAGCGACTTGGCGGTGTCGTCGAGGTTGGCGCGGGTGGCGGCGAGATCGACCTGCGTGCGCTCGAGCGTTCCGGCGAGGGTGTCGCGTTCGCCGGTGAGCTTCTCGATGGCGGCGGTGGTCTCGCGATCGAGCTGCTGGTGGGCGGCGGCTTCGGCCTCGTAGTTGCCCTGGGCTTCCGAGAGGGCCGTCTTCAGCTGGCCAATCTCGCCCGACAGGGTCTCTTCGAGCTGGGCCTTGGCCGTCTCGGTCTGACGGAACAGGCCGGTGACGCGCTGAATCTCGGTGCGGGCCGAGACGACCTCACCCTGGCGCTCGTCGCGCTCCTTGCGGGTCTGCTCGAGATCGAGCTGGGTGCGCTCGAGGGTGCCAGCGGTCTCTTCCTGCTCGCCGGTCTTCGCCTCGAGGGCCGCCTGCGTCTGGTTGAGCGTGTCCTGCGTCTGCAGGAGCGCCTTCTGCGTCTCGTCGAGTGAGGTGTTGAGGCCGGTGATCTGCTCGTCGCGCTCGGCCAGCGTGCTCTGTAGGCCTTCGATCTCCTGGCCGCGTGACTCGAGCGTCTGCTTGAGCGCCCCGATCTCGCCATCACGATCGGCGATGGTCTGCTGTGCGGCCGAGAAGCGGCCTTCGAGATCGGCGATGCGCGTGTCGCGATCGGAGACGTCGGCGTTGAGGCCGTCGATGCTCTTCTGCCGCGCCTCGAGCGTCTGGTTCAGCTCGGCGATGTGCGCGGTGTTGGCCTCGATGACGCCCTGGGCCTCCTGCAGCTGGCCGCCGACGTCACCGAGTTCACCCTGCAGCTCGGCTTCGCGATCGGCGAGCGCCTGCTTGGCGGCTTCGACCTCGCCCTCGAGCTCGCCGATCTTCTCGAGCTTCTCCTGAATCTGCGACTGGAGCTCGGCTTCCTGACGATCCTTGCGCTCGACGGTGTCGGCGAGCTCCTGCTCCAGCTGGCCGATGCGGCCGTCGCGGTCGGTGATCTTCTCGTTGAGGCTCTGCTCCGACTCGGCCTTCTCGGCGGTGAGTGCCTCGAGGCTGCTCTTGAGGCCGGCGATCTCACCTTCGAGCTCACCGATCTTCTCGGCGGAGCGGGCGCGGGCGTCGGCGAGCTCACCTTCGAGGCGGGCGACTTCACCCTCACCGCGATCGCCGCGCTCGGTGGCGAGGCGCAGGTTGCTCTCGAGCTGCGAGACGGTGCCATCGCGCTCGACCTGGTTCTTCTCGATGGTCTCCTGCAGCGCCTTGCCGATGCCTTCGTACTCGGCGTACTTCGCGTCGCGCTCGGCGACGGTGTCGTTCTGCAGCTTCGTCAGCGCTTCGAACTCTGCCTTGAGGGAGCTGAGCTCTTCGTTGCGCGCGGCGAGCGAGCCCTGCAGCTCCTTCTCCTTGACCTCGAACTCCAGCGTCGCGAGCTGGTAGTCCTTCTCGAGGCCCTCGTACTCCTTGCGCTGTGACTCGAGCTCGGAGTTCTTCCGGTTGATCTCCTCTTCCCGGTTGTTGAGCTCCTTGCGCAGGCCATTGATGTCCTTCTCCTTGGCGGAGACGACCTCGATGACCTCTTTCTCGCCGATGAACTTCTGCAGCAGCAGATCTTCGACCTGCCGGCCGTGCTCGCGCTCCTTCTCGACGAGGGTGTTCTGCGAGTCGTTGAGCCGACGGGTGAAGTCGTCGACCTGCATCTTCAGGCCCTGAATCTCGACGTCCTTCTCCGAGATTCGATCTTCGACCGAGAGCAGCTCGCGTTCACGAACGGTCCAGATCTCCGAGAGCCGGGCGATCTGTGCCTCGCGCGTCTTGAGCTCGTCGCGGAGGATCTGGATCTTCGCCTCGGGCGTGCCGAGCATGTCGCGGCGGGGCGCGCTGCGACGAAGCTCACGCGACTCGGCGAGCAGCTCGGCCTTGCGGTCGGCGATCGACTGGAACGCGCGATCGAGGAAGGAGCGGTCTTCGTCGGTGAGCTGGCTGCGGCGCTCGCGGCGGGGGAGTTTGGGCGGGCCTCCCGCGCTCGTCTTGAGCGGCGGTGGGCCACCCTGCGCGGGGATCTCCATCGTCGGCCCTGCGCCGGTGAGCGCGTTGTCGAGCGCCGCGTCTTCTTCTTCGCTCGTCGACGACGGGCCGGTCGCCGTGGAGGGCGCGGTGGGCGGAGCGATGGTGGTGGTGAGCCGGGTGAGCTCGCTCATCTCGAACGGAATCGCGAGGTAGCCGTGCGCCGCGTTGGGAGACGCCGCGTGCTGCTGCAGGGCCTCGATGCGCGACTCGCTCGACAGCAGAATCACCGGCAGGTTCTGCCCGAACTTGCCCTTCCGAATGCTGCCACAGAGCACGAAGCCGCTCTGATCAGGCAGCTCGGCGCGCAGCACGACGATGTCGGGCCGGCGCTTCTCGAGTTCACGGGTCGCGTCCGAGGCGCTGGTGGCGAGGCTGGTCTGGTACCCGGCGTCTTTCAGAACCGACGCCATGGTGAGAGCGAAGTCGTTCTGACTTTCGACGATGAGAACTCGGCGCTCCATGAGGCTCTTTTCTAGTCAGGGGAAACGAAAGCGGCGCGCCAGTCTGCTACGCCGTTTGGAGGCGGTAAACCGACTTCTGGCGTGTCAGCAGCACGTCGGAAATCAAGTGTCGCGACCGGGCATCGTGGTGGGTGGAACGTGCCGCGTGAACAGCTGCGACTCTGGCGGGCAGTAGCCGTGCACGAGCTGAGCGAACCAGGGGTCGAGGCGTGAGGGTGGCGGCGCGGCCGAGGTCTCGAGCGCGTGCAGCTCGTGCGCGTCGATCTCCTTGTCGGGGTCGTGCGCCACGTCGTCGCCGTCATGGAGCGACTCGATGGACTCGTCGTTGAGCAGCTCGAGCTCGTCGTCGCGCACCTCGACCACGTCCTCCGACGAGGTGGTGCGGCTGATGATCGCACCCGTTCCTGCGGCATTTGGAACGAACCGGGCCAGGGGCGGCAGCGGCGCAACCGGCTCCTGAACGGCCTGTGGAACCGGCAGCGAGGGCATGGTCGCGGGAGCGGGCAGGGGCGGCGGCGGGCGCACCTGGCTGGCACTCGGAGCCATCGGCTCGGCAGCACGCACGCCGCTCGGGCTCGTCGACGCCGGCTCGACCACGGGCAGCGCACGAACACCGCTTGGCGAGCCACCGGGCCCTGGCATGGGCGGAGGTTTCGGCAACGGGGGTGGAGCACCTGGCGCTGGTGGCACGGAGACAGGAACCCGTGCTGGTACCGTCGAGACCTGAACGCCGATCGGCACCGGAACGAACGTCGCGCCAGGCGGCGGGTTGGTCGGTCGTGGCGCCGGCATCGAGAACGACGTGGGCACGGCGATGGGCACGGGCGCTGGCGCACGAACCTGTGGCGCCTGTGGGATCGGGGCGGTGATGTCGGGCGACGGCAGCGCCACGGTCGGCATGCGCACCGGCGCGCTGGGCTTGAGCAGGTTCGCGAAGTCGAGCGGCTCGTCGTCGGTCGACAACAGCGGGTTGGGCCGCGCCGGCGCTGGTGGAGGCGGCGGCGCGGGCGGAGGGCTCTTCGGCGCTGGAGTCGCGACGAGCGGCGAGAGGGCCGCGCCGACGGTGGCCGGCTCCTCGTCGGGAACGGGCGGGCCTTCACGCGGCGCGGGTGCTTCCACCGCGTCGACGTCGGGCAGTCGATCGTTGACCGGCAGACCCATGACCGTCGGCAGCTGTCCTGAAGGCGGGGACACCGCCGGGTCGGTCGACTCGGGCGGCACGGGCGGAGCGTCGTTACGCAAGAGCACGCCCATCACTGGCGGGCGCTCACCGCGGCCCACGGCCTGATCGGTTCCGGTATCAGCCTCGGGCGCAGGCACGACGACCGCCGGGTCGGTCTTCACCTTGTTGGTTCCGACGTCGTGCTTCGCCGAATCGCTCTCGAGTCGCACGCTGGCCTGGGTCACGTCGCCCAGCTCGTCAGGAGGACGGCCGCCGAGCTGCGTCGCGTCGGAGGGATCGACCGCGTCGACGTGGTCAGCGGGTGCCCGCGCGCCCGGCGCCACGCGTTCGTAGAGCGCGATCAACTTCTCGCGAACGATCGAGGCATCGGTCGCCTCCGTCGCTGCGCGGGCTGCTGCGCCCATCGTCTTTCGAAGGGCTCCGTCGGCTGCGAGTGCGTCGATGGCGTCGGCGAGCGATTGCACGTCACCGGCTGTGTAGAAACGCGTCGCGTCGGCGGGCACGAGCTCCCGTGTCAGGGGAAGATCGGCAGCGATGATCGGCCGGCCCGCCGCCAGGAACTCTCCGACGCGCGCGAGCGCCGTGGTCGTTCGGTTTCTGGGTTCGTCGGTCAGCGTCACCACGCCGATGTCGGCGGCGGCGATCACCTTGTGAATGTCGTCGTGGCCGACGGGCTCCTGGAACTCGACGCGCTCGCCCAGCCCCAGCTCGGCGGCGCGCTCCTTCAGCGGCGGCGTCAGCTCGACCGACGAAGGCCCCACCACCGCGAGCTTCACCGGCGTCTTCGTCTTCGAGAGCGCTTCGAGGAGCAGCGGCAGATCTTGATGGCGCCCGTGGCTGCCGAGGTGAATGAGCCGCGCTGGCGTCTGATCGGGCAGCCCCATCAGCTCGGGCGAGTAGGGCGCGAGATCGACGGGCGCGCGCACGACCGACACGTTCTGGCCGGGCACGCCGAGCGAGACGCAGTGGGCCTTGGCCGCTTCGCTGCCGACGATCACCGCGTCGGCGTTCATCAGGCAGAACAGCTCCTGCCGGCGGGAGCGCGCGAGCAGGCGTTTGTTCGAGCCCTCCTGCGGAACGAGCGATGGCAGATCGCCCGAGGGAAATCGGCAGGCGTCGTAGATGAGCTTGTAGCCGAAGTCGCCGCGGCGCTCGCACAGCGGGTACCCGCTGACAGGGTCGAAGAAGTGCACCAGCAGGTACTCTTCGCTCTCGAGCTGACGGCGCACGGCGCGATCGAACGCCTCCATGCGGGAGCGCAGATCGCCGCTGCCGACGGGAACCCGAAGCAGCCGCGCGCCCTGATACCGCTCGATGTGCGAGTGATCGGGCGTCTTCACCGTCAGCACGACCACCTGGTACCGCTCCGAGAGGCCCTTGAGGTACTCACTCAATCGACGCGACGTCGCGTGCGGCGCCGGGACCACGTCGAAGCAGCAGAAGAGCAGTCGCGGCAACTCGCTCAAGCGGCGGCGATGATGCCACGTTGACCGGCACGACCCCGAGTGAGAAACGCACCCTCGTGGCCGGCCCTGCATGGACGATGCGAGAGCTCTTGACGAAAGCGCGGGAACGCTTCGGCCCTGACGCCGCGCGCTACAAGACGCGACAGGAACTCCTGGAGGCCCTGGGCCTCGTGGCCGCCACAATTCCCGAGGCGACGGCGCCGGTGGAGGCTGCCCCCGCCGTGAAGGTCGCCGAGCCCCTGGTGGTGCGGGACTTCTTCCTGCCTCCGACGAAGCGCTGACGTACAGTCTGCCCGTGTCGGCTCGGCTCAACAAACGCAAGGCGGGCGCGCTGCTCGACCAGGCACGTCTGTTGATCGCCAACGGCACCTTCGGGCGAGCCATCGAAGTGCTGCGCGAGGTGCTCGACGCGAAAGTGTTGCCCGGCACCGATGCCGATCGGCTGTACGCCGAGGCGCTCGAGCTCGCTGGCCGCCGTGACGAGGCGCGGGTCTTTCTCGAGAAGGCCGTGCACCGCCACAAGCACGACACGACGCTCATGGTGCGGTTGGGCGTGCTGCTGATGCACGTGAACGAGTCGGCCCGCGCAGTGGAGCTGATGGCCCGCGCGCGCAACGAGCTTCGTCGCGATCCCATCTTCCTCACGAACTATGCGGCAGGGCTGCTGAAGGTCGGCCGCCTGGCTGAGGCGGAGTCGACGCTCGCCGCAGCGATGCTCACCGGTGGTGGTGAAGACACGCGCCTGGTGCTTGCGCTCGCGAAGGCCCAGCGGGGTGACGCACAGGGCGCCGAGGCGATCGCGGTGCAGATCGGCACACAGTCGAAGGACGCGAACCTGCGCTCGGCAGCGCGCGCGATCGAGGCCGATTGCCGGCTCATGCAGGGTGACCCACGTGGCGCGCTCCAGCGCTTCCGCGCACTCGACGCGGAAGGAAACCTCGACCCCGAACATCTGCCGCACGCCGCGCTCGCCGCTCAGCTCGCAGGTGACGAAGCGCAGGCCAGTGCGTTCATGCAGCGGCGCATGTCGACGGCCACGGCCGAAGACCGACTGCTGTTCGCGCAGGTCGCGCTGAGCCGCGGCAAACCCTCCGACGCGATGGCCGATCTCGAGCGCGCCGAGCAGTCGGTTGGCGAGCGGTTGCCGGGCTTCGACTATGAGCTGCTGGTCGCGAAGGCGCGTGCGCTGCGGCTCATGGGAAAGCTCGCCGAGTCGCGGGAGTTGGTGGAGCGCGCGAAGGTGATGCCCGAGGCCGAGCTTCGTCTGCTCGGTGCGCGCGTGTGGCTCGAGGCAGGCCACCTGGCGGCGGAGTCGGGTGACTTCGAGCTGGCGAGCCTCTCGTTCGGCCGCGCGCTCGACCTCGATCCCAACGAGTCAGAGGCGCGGCTCGCCCGTGAGTCGTCGGCGCGAAAGGTGCCGTGGAAGACCGAGCTGAAGGCGTCTCCCGATGCGCGCCTCGAGGCAGCGAAGTCCGAGGCCGAGGCGATGAAGCGGCGCTTCCTCGCGCGCGAGGGCGAGCTCGAGCTGATGCGCCGTGAGCTGCAGCGCCTCAAGTCGGCGTCGGCCGATGCCGAGCAGCGCGCGAAGGATCTCGAACGAGATGCCCGCCGCGTGAAGGACGAGCAGGCCCAGCGCGTGCGTGAAGAACTCGAGGCGCAGGAGCGGGACACCGACAGCAAGGCTCGCGACGTCGTCGACGAAGGGCTCGGCGCCGTTCGTGAGAAGTGTCCTGAGACGCTGCTTCGCATGGTGATGGTGGCCGAGCGCACGTACCAGAAGGGGCTGTACTCCGAGCTGCCCGCCGCGGCGGTGGCGGTGCTCTTCTCGGGCGCCCTCGAGCGCAGCCTCTTCATGCTCCTCGTGCAGCGCTTCGACGGGTGGCTCGAACACTCGGGCCGGCGCGCGTCGTTCCTCAAGGGCGCGGTGCGTGAGAAGCGCGGCAAGCGCGTCGAGTACTTCGATCGGTTCGTCGAGGCGTTCGATCGATCGATGGAGGCGAAGGCGCCTTCGCTCGGAGAGGTCGGGCGGGCGCTCACGCGACGAAACGAGGCGCCGCTCGCCGACTTCAAGACGTTCCTCGACTCCATCGGCCTGGCGGATGCCTTCGTCGACTCGCTCGCGCGCTTCGTGCAGACGGCGAAGGAGCGCCTGCGAGATCCGGTCGCGCACGGGCTCGCGATCGATCTGAGCTGGGACGAGCTGAAGGCGTTTCGCGAGGCCTTTCTGCTGAAGTTCGAAGGCGGCCCGAGCGTGCTGGCGAGGCTGCTGGGCGCGTGAAACAGCTCGTTCTGCTCCCCGGGTTCAACGGCGCGGCGCGACAGCCGATCCTCGTGAAGCTGGCCGAGGCGCTCGACGGCTGGAGCGCGACGTTTCCCGGCATGACGAAGGGCCGCCCGAGTCCCGGGTTTGCGCGCGAGCTCGAGTTTCTCTCGAAGGCGATTCCACCGAAGTCGAAGCCGGTGCTCGTGGGCCGCTCATTCGGTGGGCGGGTCGCCATTCGTTATGCGCTCGAGCATTCGGTCGCGGCCGTCGTGTTGCTCGGCTTTCCCGTTCGCCCGCCCCGCACCCCACGGCCAGACGACGAAGCCGCGCTACGTGCGGTGAAGGTGCCGACGTTGATCGTTCAGGGAGACGCCGACGACAAGGGCCCGCTCGAGGTGCTTCGGCCGATCGTGAAGCAGAACCGTGCGCTGACGCTCGAGGTGATCGCCGGAGCAGGGCACTCGTTCGGTCGTCACGAAACGCGGGCGCTCGACGTCGCGGCCCAGTTCATTCGGAGCCTGCGGCGGTAGACCAGACGGGCGCTCCCACGGCATAAGCGCGCGCATGGTGTCGCTCCTCGCTGTCTCCCTCGTCGCTGCGCTTCCGACCCTCAGGCCGCTCCAGCCGCCGCTCGCGCTCTTCACGCCCGAAGTGATGCAGGACGCGAACACGGCGAGCCCCCAGAACGGTGATCAGTTCATCGCCTTCGGTGGCCCGGCGTGCGCTGGCAAGTCGATCTCGACGGTGCGCGCCATGGGGGCAGCGCTCACGACCCTCGAGCGCGTGCAGACCTGGTTCAAGGAGAACCCCGGCGTCGAGGCGAAGCTCTTCAAGAAGGACACGCTCGCGCAGGTGATGAAGCACGTGAGCGTGGGCACCGTGAGCCGTCACGAGCCGTGCAAGCCGTGGGGCGGGGCGGGTGAGTGGCAGCTGCCCACTGCGGATCCTGGAAAGCTGTGCGAGGCGAAGAAGCCAGCGACGTCGACTCTGTGGTTCACCGTCAAAGGCAAGGCCTCGTCGGCGGTGCAGGCCCTGCCCGCAGCCGATGCATGCCAGCCCCGAGTGTCGATCGCGCTGTTCGACCCGAAGGGGAAGACACGGCTCGTGCTGCAGGCCGATTTCGGCGGCGTGATGTCGGCGACCGTGGTCGGAGACGCCTGCAAGGTCGACTTCTCGTGGGACCCTTCCATCGAGGCGTTCAAGCCCGAGTGGAAGTCCTGCAAAGGCTGACGGTTTCGGCTACAGCGAAGAGCGTCATGGCATCAGCACCGATTCTCGAGGTCGACCCGCAGTTCCCCCAGCCCCGCATCGTCGAAAAGGCGGCGAAGGTGCTCGAGGACGGCGGCCTCATCGCGTACCCGACCGACACCTATTACGGCATCGGCTGCGATCTGCTCTCCCGCAAGGCGATCGATCGCATCTACGGCGTGAAGGGCCGCGATCGAAAGAAGCCGCTCGCGTTCCTCTGCCCCGATCTCTCCGACGTCTCGAAGTACGCGATCGTGAGCAAGTTCGCGTACCGCACGATGAAGCAGCTGACGCCCGGCCCGTTCACGTTCGTGCTCGTCGCGACGAAGCTCGTGCCCGACATGATGCAGACGAAGCAGCGCCAGGTGGGCATTCGTGTGCCGCAGGCGCCGTTGATGCTGGCCATCGCGTCGAAGCTGGGCCGGCCGATCGTCACCACGTCGGCGACCGATCAGGACGGCCAGGTGCTCATCGACGCGAAGGACATCAAGGAGCAGTTGGGCTCGCGGCTCGATCTGATCCTCGATGGTGGCGTGCAGCCCAATGAGCCTTCGACGGTGGTGTCGCTGATCGACGACCAGATCGAGGTGCTCCGGCAGGGCAAGGGCATCATCGTCGTCTGAAGCTGGGGTATCGTGGGTCTCATGTCGCGAGTGCTCTTGTCGGTCGTCGCCGGGCTGGTCGTCGCGTGCAGCCCCACCGTGAGTCCGCAGCCCGTGCAGGGCCGCACGACGGTTTCGCCGAACGCGACGTACTTCTGGAAGGTGACGAGCTCGATGGTGGAGTGGGGGACCTGCGCCGACGCCGCCGACTTCCGCGCGAACGTGGCGCCGCTGCCGTTCTCGATGAACAGCTTCCTCATCTACAAGACCGACGCCGAGGCCAAGACGGCGACCGCGCAGTCGTGCACCGCGCTCGACCCCAGCACGTGCATGAACTCGTCGAGCAACGTGGTGTTCACGGTTGCCGGCACCGAGCTCACGTTCACTCGTGACCCGACCACAGAGAAGCTGCGGGTGCGTGACACCAACGGCGTCGAGCGCGACTCGACGTGCGAGCTGACGCAGCTCGAGACGTGGACGATGCGCGACAACGGCCAGAAGTTCGAGCTCGAGGTGCAGAATACGCTCGGGCTCAATGAGACCGACATGGTGGCCAAGGAGTGCGACCTGATCGAGCAGAACCTGATCTCGCGCAGCCCGAACATGGCTGGCGTGCGCGGGTGCGTGCTGACGTTCAAGCTGACCGGCGACCTGCGCTGATCAGCCGGTGGTGAGCACGAGCTTCACGACCTCAGGCGGAGCTCCGATGCGCATCGGCGGGCTCACGAAGCCACAGCCGCGCGAGGTGTAGAGCCAGCTGTTGCCCTGCTTCGAGAGGCCGGTGTTCCGCTCCTGCCACATGAGCGCGCCAATCAGCGTGCCCGGGAAGAGCTGGCCACCGTGGGTGTGCCCCGAGAGCTGCAGGCCGATGTTCTTCGCCGAGACGGCTTCGAGGTTCGAGGGCTGGTGCGCGAGGAGCACCGAGGCTCGTGAGGGATCGCGGTTGGCCGTGGCGGCTTCGAGATCGTAGTCGCCCGCGCCGAATCGGCCCCAGTCGTCGACGCCGAGCAGATCGAACGAACCGCCCGCGTCGCCGATGGTGACGGCGCGGTTGCGGAGCACGGTGAAGCCGAAGTCGGGCAGCACCGGAGCCCAGCGCTCCCAGCCCGAGTAGTAGTCGTGGTTGCCCGAGCAGAAGTACGTACCGTGCTTCGACGAGAGCCTGCGGAGCGTCGCGACGTAGCGGCCGAGCGACGCTGGAGAGCCGTCGACGAGATCGCCGGTGATGGCGACGAGATCGGGCTTCGCGCGGTTCGCCTCGGTCACCAGCATCTCGAGGAACTTCTCCTGAATGACCGCGCCGACGTGAATGTCGGAGAGCTGCACGATGGTGAAGCCCTCGAGCGACTTCGGCAGGCCGGGCAACTTGATCGGCACCTCGGTGATCTCGGGCGGCGTCATCGCCTTGTAGACGCCGAAGGTGGTGAGGCCTCCACCGACGCCGAGGGCCGTGGCGGCACCCACGCGAGCGAGGAACCGACGGCGCTCGGGGTCGTCGATGGTCGGCGAGGGCACGGGCGCCATGCTGTCGAGTGACGGAACGCCGCTGGCAACCGAGGGAGCCGCTCTCGCGACGCGGCGGTTGAGCCACCACTTCACGCCTTCGAAGGCGACGAGCACCAGGAGGACGTTGAGGAGCAGGCCCCAGAAGACGAGCACAACGAGCGAGGCGGTTGCAGGCGGCTGGCCTGAGGAGCCCCAGGCGCGGAGCAGTGGCACCGCGGCGTAGGTGAGCAAGAGCACGAGCGCGAGGCCTCGTTTCACCCAGGGGTTCGACGTGACGTCGAGGATGAGCCGCTTGAAGAGAAACCAGTTCAGCGCGCCGAAAAGCACGAGCGCGACGAGGGCGATGACGATGCGGAACCACTCCATGCGGCGACCCTAACCGGCCAGGCGACCGTTCGCTTCCCGGCCGAATTCACTTCACGAAGCTTCACACGGGGGTCGACGGATTCCCTGGGGCACGAGGCGATCGCCGATCCTCCAGCGTGAGGGAAGCTCGCGGTGCATCGGGATTTCTGCCTCTCAATTCCGGTTCGGTCGTGGGCGGCAGCAAGCCCGGACCACGCGCGGGATTCTTGCCTCTCAATTCCCGAGCGGTCGGGGCGGCAGCAAACCCGGACCAAGCGCGGGATTTCTGTCTCTCAATTCCCGAGCGGTCGTGGGCGGCAGCAAACCCGGACCAGGCGCGGGATCTCTGCCTCTCAATTCCCGAGCGGTCGTGGGCGGAGCAACCCGGACCAGGCGCGGGATCTCTGCCTCTCAATTCCCGAGCGGTCGTGGGCGGTAGCAAACCCGGACCAAGCGCGGGATTTCTGCCTCTCGATCAGGTCCGCCGAGAGGGAGGCCTCCTCGCGAAGTAACGTCATCTCCCAGCGACTGACCGGGGCTTGCCTCGGGCGGCGAGCGTTGCTGCGACTGCGAGACCAACGAGACCACCGAAGAGGATGGCTCCGATCAGATCGAGTGAGTCGGCGAGCTTCGCTGGCGTGACGGTCGAGATGATCGCCGCGCCGAGGTCGAACTGCTTGGTCTCACGCCAGGTCTTCAGCGCGGTGAGACTCGCGGCTCCCACGATGCCGAGGATGATCGCGAACAGGGCCGAGGCGCCGCCGCGAGCCCAGAGCGTCTTCGCCTCCCACGGCTCACCGCGTTCGATGGGCTTCGCGTCATCTCCCGAGATCTCGATCAGCGTCGGGCTCGAGAACGGCGCGAAGCGGCGCAGCATGATGAGCCCGGGAATGGCGGCGGGAATCGAGAGCAGAAAGAACGCGCTCCAGCCGAGGGCATCGGCAAGCGCTCCCGATGGCGGGCCGGTGAGCGTTCGGCCGAGCCCGAACAGACTCGAGAGCAGCGCGTACTGGGTTGCCGAGAAGCGCTTCTCGGTGAGGCGAATCATGAGGAACGAGAACGCCGCCGTGCCGAGCCCGCCTGTGAAGTTCTCGAGGCTGACCGCCACGTAGAGCAGCGTTCGGTCGACCGGCATCGCGGCGACGACCGCGTACCCGACGTTGGAGAGGCCCTGAATGACACCGAAGATCCACAGCGCCTTCGTGACGGTGATGCGTTCGGTGAGCACGCCGCCGATGAACGTACCGAGCGCGATCGAGATGAGCGTCGCGGTGCCGCTCCCAACGCCCACGTCCCACGCGTCGTAGCCGTGCTGTTGGAGGACCGGCCGAATCAGCGCGCCCGCGAGGTTGTCGGCGAGCTTGTAGAGAAAGAGGAACGCCGCGATCTCAAGCGCGCGCGGCCGCGAAAGAAAGCCGATGAACGGCTCCCAGACGGCTGCGCGCAGAGACGTCGGTGGAGCCGGCTGCGTGTCGGGCTCGGGCGCCAGCAGCGTGACGGGGATGAGCACGATGAAGAGCCCTGCGAGTGCCCAGATCGTGACGTCCCAGCCCCAGATCGGGCCGACGGAGATGGCGGCGTTGCCCGAGATCCACATGGCGACGCGGTACATGGCCGTGCGTGTGCCGGCTGCGGCTCCCTGCTCACCGTCGCGCAGCACCTCGACCGTGTACGCGTCGACCGCGATGTCCTGGGTCGACGAGGCGAACGAGATCGCGAGCAGCAGCGCTGAGATCACGCCGACGGTGGGAGACGTCGCGACAGTCGCGAGGGCTCCGAAGAGCGCAGCGAGGGCGAGCTGGGTGACGAGAATCCACCCGCGCTTGCGGCCGAGGAAGGGTGGCCACAGGCGATCCATCAGCGGCGCCCAGACGAACTTGAAGGAGTAGGGCGCCTGCGCGAGCGTGATGAGGCCGACGGTCTTGATGTCGACGCCGACCGCCGCCATCCACGTCGGCACCGAGAGCCACACCAGCCCGAGCGGAAGCCCCGAAGAGATCGAGAGCAGTGACACCGCACCCACGCGCCAGCTGGTGAAGGCGATGAGCCACGACTTGCGGTGCTGCGGTACCGTCACGCGCGGGAGTGTTGCACGCCGTCAGTCGATCGTCGGGAAAACGCCATGCCCATCAGCGATGACGACAGAATCGAGTTCGCCAGGCAGATGGCCGCGAGCGGCGCATCGTTCGAGGACACCTTTGTCGCCTTCCGGCGCACGGGGACTGGCTACATCCACGCGATCCTCGCGGTACGGAACGCGTTCCCGGCGTCGTCGTTGTTCGAGGCCCGCGACTTCTTCGAGCGAAGGTTCGGTCTCGACGTGCTCGAGCTCTCTTCGGCACTCACCGCCGCACTCCGCTCGGCACTCCCCGATCCCGAGAATCCAGAAGCCGCTCGAGTCCTGGTGTCCTGTCTTCGTCGACCGTACTCGCCGCTCGCGATCGCGGCGCACTTCGAAGCCGCCTGGGGCGTGCCGTGGAGACCGGTCTATGAGACCGCTCGACTCATGCAGCCAGCTGACGACGCTTCCGCAGCCGTCACGCAAGACCTGCTCGAAGAGCATGGCCTGAGCTGGGAAGCCGAACTCGCAGCCATCGCTCCGCGCGTCTGAATCAGGCTCGCCAGTCTTCCAGCTCGAGGGGAAAGCCCAGCTCCACGATCCTCGTGAAGTGCCGCGTGTTCGATGTCGCCAGGCCCCATCCCTGATCGACGGCAGTCGCGGCAATGAAGACATCTGCGGTCCCGATGCTCTGCTAGAGCTGAGTCCATGTCCGCCGCCAGTTCCGCAACACCGAGCGTCAACGGCAGGACTTCGAACCACTGAAGATCCACTCGCACTCTCGCGAGGCGGTCGAGCGCGCCAATCATCAGCAGCCCTCGTTCGATCTCAAAAGCAGTGACGACGGAGATGTGGTGCTTCCCGAAGTGAGCGAAGTACTCGTGCGCTCGTCGATTGCTCGAGGCAAACCGCCCGCTTCTCACGTCGGACAAGGTGTCGGAGTCGAGCAGCAGCTTCTTCATCGTTTCGTCGAGAACGCCGCGTCGAAGTTCGTCCGGCCGGCCTTCATCGCCCGCTCGAGCAGTTCAGGGCCGTCAGCGAAGGTCCCGACGATGGGGCTCTGCGGTAGAGCGGCAGACTGGTTCTGCAGCGCTTCGAGCACCTGCTTGCGCTCGTTTTCGGGGAGCGCCCGAATCGCGGCGATGAGTTCGTCCAACTTCGTCATGGGTCAAGCATACGGCCGCCCAACAACGCGAGGCAAAGCACGCTCAACGACGCGCCTGCCCCACCACCTCCTCCGTGTGCGCGATGAGTCGAAGTCCTCCGAACCCACCGTGCCCGGGCACCACCATCAGCGGGCTCCGAACTTCCTTGTCCTCGAGCGCCGCTACCCACGTCGTCAGCCTCTTCAACGACGCTGCCCACGCACCGATGTCGGCGTCACTCACGTTGCCGAGATCGCTCGCGGCGGCTGACTTGATGAAACAGCCTCCGAACAACACCCGCTGCGTCGGCAGCATCACCACGATGTTGTCCGGCGCGTGGCCCGCACCGGGAAAGAAGGTCGTGAGCTTCACTCCGCCGAGGGTGAGCTGCTCGGTCGGTTGAAGGGGCTCGGCGGTGAATGTTCGGCCCTGCGCCGCCGCAAACTCGACCGTCTTCTGCAGCGCGTGGATCTTCGTCGTCGGCGCAAGCTCGGCCACTCCCGCGGTTCGATCGTCGTGCGAGTGCGTGACGATCACGTCGGTCACCGGCTTGTGCAGCCGAGTCTCGACCCACTCGAGCAGCGTCTTCGTCGCCTTTGGAGTCCACGGTGTGTCGACCACCACCACTCCATCAGCGCCCTCGATGATCAGCCCATTCGAGGGAAACGGACCGCCCCCAGGCAGCTCCGTGAAGGTCGTGTGAATCCACACGCCGTCACTCACGCGAGCCAGCTCGAAATCGGAAGCCAACAGAATGCGCTCGACCCGAACGTCATCGGGCCGAAGCTCACGCGAACTCGTGCAGGCGGCGAGCAGGCAGCACGAAACTGCCAGCTGGCGCATCACTTGATGAACTTCGTCACCGCCACGGGCTTCGAGGTGTCGACCTCGATCGTGTTGTGCGGCAGCTTGAGCGCCACCAGCCCTTCGCCGACCCGCGTGTGCTTCTCCATGTGCTGGTGATCGGGCGCCTCCGACGAGCCGCGCTTGAACCAGGGGTCGCTCGGGTGCGTGACGGCCGGCCCGACGAGGAGCTTGGGAATGTCGTAGACGAAGCTCTGGCGCGTGTACTCGCTCGGCGTGTGCGTATACGTGTCCATGCGAATCGCGTCTTTCGGGCACGCGTCGACGCAGAAGCCACACACGATGCAGCGCAGCTCGTCGATCACGAACTGCTTCGGGAACTTCTCGATGACGCGCGACTCGGCCACCTCATCGGCCGGGTCGTACTCCTCGGCCTCGATGTAGATGCACTGCGCCGGGCAGATGGTCGCGCACATGTAGCAGGCGACGCAGCGGGGCTTTCCGTCTTCGCGCGGCACCAGACGGTGCAGCCCGCGATAGCCAGGAGGGTAGGGAACCTTCTCTTCCGGGTACTGAACGGTGCTGATCGTCGACAGCCCCGTGCGGTCGATGACCTCGGGGTTGGTGTCGCGCTCGCCGAACAGGTTGCGCAGGAAGTGCTTCGTGGTGATCGCGATGCCCTTGATGAGCTCGGGCAGGTACGCGCGCTCGCGAATGTCCTTCTCGATCAGCTCGCGCTTCTCCTGAACGGCGTGCCCGTGTCCGTGCGTGATGGTGGCCATGGTGTCCGGTTTCCTTAGTGGCCCGCAGTGCCAGCCGGGAGCGCCGCAGCCGGCGCGTGGCCGTGGGCATCGTGTGCGTCGTGACCGTGATCGTCGTGACCATGGCCGCCGCCGTGGCTCGCAGCTTCCTGTTCACGGCGAACCTGACGGGGCGGCGTCAGCGTGAGCATCGCAACGGCGACGATCTCGAGAATGCCGACGATGGCGAGCGACTTGAGCGAGGGGTCTCGGAGGATCAACGCGCCAGAGACGAACAGGTTCACGAGGCCCAGCGGCAGCAGGATCTTCCAGCCGAGGGTCTGAATCTGGTCGTAGCGGAAGCGGGGGAACGTCCACCGGATGACGAGCTGGAGGTAGCAGAGCAGCACGACCTTCACCCAGAAGATGGTGCCGAAGACCGCGCCCGTGAGAATCGGCGAAATGGCCGACAGCTTCATCGTCAGCCACTCGTTGCCGAACGGGAGCGACCAGCCACCGAAGAAGATCGCCGCCAGCACACCCGAGAGCACCACGACCTCGACGAACTCCGAGATCATGAAGAGGCCGAACTGCATGCCCGAGTACTCGAGGAAGTAGCCGACGATCTCCGACTCACCTTCGGGCGAGTCGAACGGCGCGCGCTTCGTCTCGGCGAAGGCCGCCGCGAAGAAGAGAATGAAGCCCGCCGGCTGGAGGAAGATGCCCCACGCCGGAAGCCCGATGTCGAAGCCGCCCGCGTTGAACGACCACAGGTAGCGGGCCTGCATGGCCGCCATGCCGTCGTCACCCGCGAGGCGCACCGTCGAGAACGCCGCCATCATGCCGACGAGCGAGAGGCCAAGCGCGACTTCGTAGCTCACCATCTGCGACGAGGCGCGAACGCCACCGAGCAGCGCGAACTTGTTGTTCGACGACCAGCCGGCGAGCGAGGTGCCGTACACCGCGAGCGAGGCCACCGCGAACATCAGCAGCAGACCGGCGTCGGGGTTGGTGGGCGACATCACGACCTTCGCCGCGTAGCTCCCGATCGCGATGTCGAGCGTCGGGCCCGACGGCACGATCGCGAACAGGGCGAAGGCCGGCGCGAACGCCAGCATCGGGGCCAGGTTGAACAAGAACTTGTTCGCCGTCGCCGGGCGGAACGCCTCCTTCGTGAGCATCTTGATCACGTCGGTGGCGATGTGCGGCAGACCGGCCAGCGGGCTGTCCTTGATGCCGGGCAGCGCGATGCGAGCGCGGTTGGGGCCGGTGCGGTCCTGCATGAAGGCCGACCATTTGCGCTCGGCGAGCGTGAGCAGCGTGGCGATCACCATCACGACCAGCAGCATCGAGACGAGGATCTGAACGATGTGGCCACCGCCCGAGATGCCCAGCTTCTCGAGCATCAACGATTCGACGACTGCACCACCGACGTAGGCGACCGCCGAGACGCCGAAGAGCGCACCGACGATGAGAGCGACACCAGTGAAGACGACTCCGAGGCGCATGGGTCAGGTCCCCGAGGGAAGAGTGAGACCGCGAAGGTTGGGAACGCCCTGCTCACGCCAGCCGGGCGGGCGGCCATCGGCTCCCGACGCCATCGTCGAGATGCCAGGGCGGGTCTGGTTGATGGGCGCGTTCTTGTCCCACGCGTAGTCCTTCAGCTCGGCCACCGACGCCGAGAACGTCTTGAAGACCTCACGCGAGGAGGCGACTTTCAGCTCGAGGCCGATCGACTTCGCCAGCTCGACCGCGCACTTCCAGAGGGGGTGCGAGTCGCCCTTGGGCGGGTAGGCCCGGCGAACGCGCTGCACGAGGCCGCCTTCGTTGGTGAAGGTGCCTTCGTCTTCCACGTGGCTCGACGCGCCGATGACGGTGTCGGCCGCCGCGGTGACGCCGTTCTCGTTGGTGGCGATGACGGCGAAGTGCGCCACGCTCGAGAGGCGCTTCACGAACACCGCTTCGTCCTC
Organism: Archangiaceae bacterium; assembly: GCA_016879935.1. Lineage (GTDB taxonomy): Bacteria > Myxococcota > Myxococcia > Myxococcales > Myxococcaceae > Xiheimicrobium. Next base: position 20,047 of record JAACJQ010000364.1, read on the forward strand.
GGGCACGTCGGCGCCGAACGCGAGCAGGTTCTTCACCGAGCCCTTGTCGAGCAGCGCGGTCAGGTCCGAGAACGGCTTCGCCTCGAGGCCGAGCCCCTTCGCGATCCACTCCAGGCCCTTGCGGTTCGGGTTCTTGTCGGCCGTGATGAGGAAGTCGTCGGCCTTTCCGCCCGGGCGACCCGACACGTAGATCGTCTTCACCGACAGGCCGTCGCGCGCGAAGGCGAGAGCGGCCATGAGGTCTTCGTTCGAGAACGTGGGCGAGACGACGACCGACACGCTGGTGCCCTTCAGCTTCGCGCCAAGCTCACGAACGGCGTCGGCGAAGTGCGTCTCCTTCGCGTCAGCGCCTTTGCCGACGAGCGACTGGAGCACGCGCTTCTGGTTGATCGCCTTGTAGGTGAGACGGCCGGCGTCGCAGAGCCACGACTTGTTGACGGCCTCGTTCTCGCGCGGCCGGTAACGGTACGTGTCCTGGCCCATGAAGTCGGCGAACGTGTTGCAGCCCCGCGAGCAGCCCGTGCAGATGCTGGGCGCCGCCGAGAGGAACCACGCACGCGCGCGGAAGCGGAAGTCACGGTTGAGCAGCGCGCCGACCGGGCAGATGTCGACGATGTTCGCCGAGTAGTTCGACTCGAGCTTGCCGTAGTGCGGAGCGACGTCGACGACCTCGTGCGAGCCGCGGCCGAACACGCCGAGCTGCGGCGCCTTCGCGACCTCTTCCATGAAGCGCACGCAGCGGGTGCAGACGACGCAGCGCTCCTGATCGATGACGACGTGCTCGTTGAGCACCTTGCGCTTGTTGCGGAGGATCTTCGGGCCTTCGAGTCGCGAGGGCTTGAAGTCGTACCGCATGTAGTAGTCCTGCAGCTTGCACTCACCGGCCTGGTCGCAGATCGAGCAGTCGACCGGGTGGTTGAGGAGCAGGAACTCCATCACCGACTTCTGCTGCGACTTCACCTTGTCGCTGTTCGTCTTGACGACGAGCCCCTCGGAGATCGAGTGCTGGCACGACGGCACCAGCTTGGGCGCGTTCGAGACCTCGACGAGGCACATGCGGCAGTTGGCCGCGATGGTGAGGCGAGGGTGGTAGCAGTAGTACGGAATTTCGCTGCCGACCGACTTGGCGGCCTCGATGAGGTTGGTGCCGGGCTTCACGATGGCTTCCTTGCCATCGATCGTCATCGTCACCATGCCGGGGTTCTTCGGAGGCGGCGGGCCGGGAGGCGGCGCAGGCTTCGGGGCTTCGACCTTCTTGTCCTCGCTCACTGCTCGACCTCCCCGCCGATCATGTTGATGGTGTCGAAGGTGGGAATGAGGTCGGGCAGCATGCGCCCCACGCACATCTTCGAGAGCCCGCTGAGAATCTGGAAGCCCGGCGCGCGCACGTGGCACTTGTACGGGCGGCCCGAGCCGTCGCTCTTGAGGTACCAGCCGAGCTCGCCGTTGGGCGATTCGGTCGCGTGGTAGATCTCGCCGACCGGCACCGGCACGCCTTCCATGACGAGCTTGAAGTGCGCGATGACGCCTTCGATCGAGCTGTAGACGTTCTCTTTGGGCGGCATGGCGATGCGCCAGTCGTCGATCATCACCGGGCCAGCAGGCATCTGCTTGAAGCACTGGCGAATGATCTTGAGCGACTGGTGCGTCTCGAGCACGCGCAGGTAGAAGCGATCGAAGTTGTCGCCGTTGTTTCCAAGCGGCACCGAGAAGTCGAGCTGGTCGTAGGCCCAGTACGGCTTCGCCTTGCGCACGTCGTAGTTCACGCCGTTGGCGCGAATGCACGGGCCTGTGAAGCCGAAGTCGAGCGCGTCTTCGGTGGTGATGACGCCGGTGCCACGCATGCGATCGGTGAAGATGCGGTTGCGCGTGAGCAGCTTGTCGGTCTCGTCGAGCAGCTCTTCGAGCTTGATGAGGCTCTTGAGCACCTTCTCTTCCCACCCCGCGGGCAGATCGCGGTTGATGCCGCCGATACGGCCGTAGCTGGTGGTCAGGCGCGCGCCGGTCAGCTCGGTCACGCGGTCGGTGAGCAGCTCGCGCGCTTCGATGGCGTAGAGGAAGGCCGAGAAGCCACCGAGCTCGAGGCCCGACGCGCCGATGGTGGTGAGGTGGCTGGCGATGCGGTGCAGCTCGGCGCCGATCACGCGAATGTACTTGGCGCGCTCGGGAATCTCGATGCCCATCAACGACTCGACGGCCGAGAGGTAGCCGAAGTTGTTGGCGAGCGAGGCGACGTAGTCGAGGCGGTCGGTGTACGGCAGCACCTGCGTCCACGTGACGTTCTCGCAGCTCTTCTGGAAGCCGCGGTGCAGGAAGCCGATCTCGGGGTCCATCGAGACGATCGTCTCGCCGTCGAGCTCGATGCGCAGGCGAACGGTGCCGTGAGTGGCGGGGTGCGAAGGCCCGAGGTTCACCACCATGTTCCGCGTCTGCAGGTGGGCTTCGAGCTCGTCGTCGCTGGGAGTCGGATCGTACTGGTCGTCAGCAGAGGCCATGTGAGTTCTCGATGAAGGTCGAAGAGGGCTTACTCAGCGACGCCGTTGGTGCCGGGGCCGCGGAAGATGTCCTTGATGGGGCGCTCGGCGATGAGGCCCTGGCGGCCGCGCAGCGGGTAGTCCTTGCGGAGCGCGTGGCCCTTGAACTCTTCGTACGTGAGCATGCGCCGCAGATCGCCGTGGCCCTTGAAGGGCACGCCGTAGAAGTCCCACACGAAGCGCTCGGCCCAGTTCGCTCCCTGGAACACGGAACGAATCGAGTGCACCTCGACGCCCTCGTTCACGCGAACCTTGAGCCGCGCGAGCTCGTTTCGCTCGACGTTGCGCAGGAAGTAGACGACCTCGAAGCGCGGGTCCTGCTCCTCGGGCGGCAGGTGCAGGCGATCGACGCCGTCCATCGAGATGAACATGCGAAACCCGAGTCGCTCCTTGAGCAGCTTGGCGACGTGCGGAATCTGATCGGGCTTGATGACGCCCCAGGCATCGCCGGCGCGATCGACATATCGCTCGACGAGGGCCTCGGGCAGCTGGTTCTGAATCTGGTCCAGCGCGAAGGTGCTCACGTGATGGAAGCTCCGGGCGGGGGCTACGTAGAACGCGCCGTTGTATAGGGACGCGTCACCCGTCGGTCAACGTGAATTCCTTCGGTGGAATCGACGCTTAGCGAACGTGATGGGCCACGTCAGCCGCGTTACCAGCCCTGGTGACCCGGCAACGCGAGGCCGCCAGCGGCCTTGGCCATCTGCATACCGGCGTAGGTCCCCGTCAGCTCGACGCCCATGCCGACGCCCACTGCCGCGTAGGCCTTCGCCTTGAACTTGCCGTGGCCGGCTTCGAACTCTGCGCCAGCCATCGCTCCGGCAGCGGCCGTCAGCTTCAGCTCGCCGCCCAGGATCTTCTTGTCGTTCACCTTCAGTTCGAGCGAACCAGAGAGGGAGCCGCGCGCGCCGGCGAAGCCCTCAGCGCCAGCCTGCAGCGAGACGCCGTCTTTGCCGACATGCAGGCGCAGCTTCACTTCGCCGTTGATGCCGACCTGGGCATCGGCGCCGAGCTTGACCTTCACCGAGACGTCTTCGCCGTTCACCTTCACCTTGAACTCACGCTCGATCGAAGCGCCGGCCTTGAGCAGGTTCGCGTCGACCTTGAGGTTGACGTCGACGTCGAGGCCCCAGCCGTTCTTGCGAGCCGACATGCCACCCGTCATCTCGAACGAGGGGCCGTTGGCGTAGGTCTCGGCGGTGAAGCCGTTGCCGAGATCGTGCTTGGTGGGAGCCGAGAGATCGCCCGCGCCCGCGATGCGCGTCTTGCCATCGGCGCCGACGGTGCCGAACTCCTTGTTGTAGATCGGCTCGGCGCGAAGCTCTTTGTACATGCCCGGCTTCTGGGTCTGCTCCGTACCCGAGCCCTGGTGCAGGTCCTGCTCCTTGCCCTTCGAGTACTGCTTCGACTTCTTCGTCACCGTCTCGCTGTCGGTGGTGGTGGTGCGAGTGATGTCGGTGCGGTTGGGGTTCTTCTTGGTCGCGCTGAACTCCCAGCCCTTCTCCTTCTGCACCGAGACCGAGCCAACCGAAGCGTTCTGCTTGCCAATCGGCGTGGGCGCGCCCATCGACTTCGTTCCAGCGTTGAAGCGGGAGGCAGTGTTGGCGACGCGGCGGGAGATGGGGTCGGTCATGGTCTGGGTTCCAGAAGAGTGAAGACGGTGGATTCTCTCAGGATTTGAGTGAGAAGTTGTCCACTCGCAGCAGACAGTTGTAACTGCTCGTGATTACTGAACTCCGGTGACCTCGCCAGCCTCGGTGAGATCGAGGTTGTAGGCCGCGGGCACTTTGGGGAGCCCGGGCATCGTGAGGATTTCGCCGGTGAGGGCCAGCAGGAAGCCGGCTCCGGCCGAGGCCCGCACGTTGCGAACCGTGACGGTGAACCCTTCGGGAGCGCCCTGTTTCGACGGGTCGTCGGAGAACGAGAGGTGCGTCTTGGCCATGCAGACCGGGAGACCGCCGAGCCCCCAGCTCGTCAGCCGCGCGAGATCCTTCTTCGCGTCAGCCGACAGCTCGATGTCTTTCGCGCCGTAGATCGTGCGGGCGATTGCGCGCACCTTCTCTTCGAAGGGCGCGTCGTCGGGGTAGGTGAACTGCGGCTTCGGCGCAGGCTGCTGGAGTGCTTCCATCACGAGGCTCGCGATGCCTTCCGAGCCCGAGCCGCCCTTGAGATAGCCCTCGTTGCGCGAGACCTTCACACCCTCGGCGCGCACCAGCTTCTCGACGAGTGCGAGCTCTTCTTCGGTGTCCTGCGCGAAGACGTTGAGCGAGATGATCGGCGTGAGGCCGAAGCTCTTGATGGAGCGAATGTGCCTGGCGACGTTGGCGAAGCCCTTCTCGATGCTCGCGAGGCCAGGCTGATCGCCACCGTGAAAACGCAGGGCGCGCGCCGTGACGACGAGCACCACCGCGTGCGGGAACAGGCCCGACATGCGGCACTTCAGATCGAGGAACTTCTCGCCGCCGAGATCGAAGGCGAAGCCGGCCTCGGTGACGACGATGTCTGCGAGCGAGAGCGCCGCGCGGGTAGCCATCACCGAGTTGCAGCCGTGGGCGATGTTCGCGAACGGGCCGCCGTGCACGAGCGCGGGAACGCCTTCGGTCGTCTGCGCGAGGTTGGGCAGCAGCGCGTCACCAAGCAGCGCCGCCATCGACCCGTGCGCGTTCAAGTCGCCCGCGGTGATCGGCTTGCCATCCATTCCGATGCCGACGATGAGCCGCGCGAGGCGCTTCTTCAGATCGGCGACGCCATCGGCGAGGCAGAGCGTGGCCATCACTTCGGACGCGGCCGTGATGTCGAAGCCGTCTTCGCGGGGAACGCCGTTGGCGGTGCCTCCGAGCCCGATGACCGTGTTGCGCAGGAACCGATCGTTCATGTCGATGCAGCGCTTCCACGTCACCTGCTTGAAGCGTTTCTGATCGAAGTTGATCGCGTTGTCGACGAGGGCCGCGAGCAGGTTGTTGGCGGCCGTGATCGCGTGGAGATCACCCGTGCAGTGCAGGTTGATGCGCGCGCTGGGCTCGAGCGTCGCCTGGCCTCCACCCGTGCCGCCTCCCTTCGCGCCGAAGACGGGCCCGAGCGAGGGTTCACGCAGCGCCGCCATCGCCTTCGCGCCTTTGCGAACGAGCCCCTGCACGAGGCCGATGGTGGTGGTCGTCTTGCCTTCGCCGTACTTGGTGGGCGTCATCGCCGAGACGAGCACGAGCTTTCCGCGGCTCTGCTTCTCCTTCAGCTTCGCCATCGTCTTCCACGACAGCTTCGCGAGGTGCGGGCCGTGAAAGAGAAGATCGTCAGCGGTGAGATCGAGACGGCGGGCGACGTCGGCGATGGGGAGCATGAGCCGCTTCAGAGAGCAGCCCCGCACAGGCGTCAAGCGATGGAGACAGTCGGGTTCCCACGTTTCAAGAAGAACAATCCGGAAAAGAGGTTCCTCCGATGACTCTGCATGATGCGCGCAGCGTGGGTGACCGTGATCTCGATCAGCGCCGGGTGCATGGGTGTCGCCGAGAGCTCGATCGATGACCGGGCTGGGCTGAGCGTCGACGACGCTGGCGCGAGTGGCGGCGGAAGCGCAGCTGCTGCTGGCGGGCAGGGCGGTGGCATGGCGAGCACGGCGGGCGGGTTCGTGGCGAGTGGGGGCGGCGCTCCGGTGATCGACGCGGGCTCGATGCCGCGAGACGCCGGGCCAATCGACGCGGGAGTGATCAACCCGTGCGCGACGGTGCGCTGCGGCCCGAACTCGGTGTGCACGCCGAACCCTGTGCGGTGCGAGTGCAACCCCGGCTTCGTGAGTGACGGTGGAACGTGCCTGCCCGGCGACCCCGGAGTGCCGGCGCTGCGTTCACAAGCGCAGGTCTGCGCCGCCTACGCCGAGGGCTACCGCAGCCGCGTGACGGGAATGGACTTCGTGCCGGGCGCGGGAATGTGTGACGTCGGCACGCTGACGAGACCCGCCATCGACGACGCGCTCGCGCGCCTCAACTTCCACCGCTGGCTCGCGGGGCTCGGGCCCGTTCACGACGAACCGAACCAGAACACCGCGGCGCAGGCCTGCAGCGTGATCTCGGCGTGGAACCCTGCCGGCCCGTCGGCGCATTTTCCGCCTGCGACCGCGACCTGCTACTCGGCTACCGGGGCAGGTGGCGCGGGCTCGAGCAACATCGCCTGGGGCAGCGCGAACGCGGCCGACGCGATCGATCAGTGGATGATCGACTGGGGCAACGACACGACGTTCGGCCATCGCCGCTGGTTTCTGTACCCGTTCCTCGACGACGTCGGCATCGGCTTCTATCGGGGCGGGAACAACTACGGCTCGGCGTCGTGCTCCGCGGTGTTCGGTGGAGGAAACCCGGGCCCGAACCCGGCATGGTTCTCGTTTCCGCCCGCGGGGTTCTCTCCCGAGTCGGTCACGCGGTGGACCTGGTCGGTTCATGGCGACATTCCGCAGTCGATGCCCACGGCTACGGTGACGCGGCTGTCGGACAACACGGTGCTGCCGGTTCGTGTCGACGTGATGCAGGGCGGGTACGGGCGGCTCGCTGCGGTGACGCTCGTGCGAATGGGCTGGGATCCCGTGGCGGGGCAGACGTACCACGTGCTGCTCGAGGGCTCCTCGGGCCCGCGCCGCGAATGGGACGTCAAGCCCATCAGCTGCCCCTGACGTACGCGTGGCGGGGTAGCATGTGGGCTCTTCCCCGGAGCCCTTCATGAATCGTCTGCTCGTCGGCTGTGCCGTCGTCTCGTTTGCGTTCGCGTGTCAGTGCGGTTCGCCACTTCCAGGTGACGGTGACGGTGGCGCAGGCGGCGACGCGAATACCGGCGGCGGCGTGTCGGGGACGGGTGGAGGCTCGGCGACAGCTGGCGGAGCCGCGATGGCTGGCGGCGCTGCGACGGCGGGTGGTACGGGCTCCTCGGGCGGCTCGGCCACTGGCGGAGGCAACACGCTGATGGACGGCGGCGTCTGTACGCCCGCAGGCCAACCGTGTGGACCAGGCACGAGCTGCTGCTCGAACGGCACGTGCGTCGCGGGGCTCTGCCGCGCGCAGTTGTTCTGCTCTCAGGCAGGCGTCGGCTGTACGGCTTCGAGTGAGTGTTGCTCGAACCGATGCTCGTCTGGCCAGTGCGCATCGCAGCAGTGCATCGCGACCGGAGCGGCTTGCACCAACGCTTCCGACTGCTGCACTGGGCTCTGCAACGGTACCTGCCAGGCCGTGCCGCGTGGAACGTGCAAGGTCGTCGGTGATTCGTGCACGGGCAACGGAGACTGCTGCTCGACGCTCTGTCAGAGCGGCGTGTGCCGTCGCGCATATTCGTGTCAGCCCAACGGAGACGTCTGCCGCTCGAACGCCGAGTGCTGCGGGCTGCGGTGCGGCGCGAACGGTGATGGTGGCGTGGGCCGTTGCCTCTTCATCACGGGCGGCGGTGCAGGCAGCTGCGTGCAAGAGGGCAACCCCTGCAACGACGGCTCGACGTGCTGCTCTCGAATCTGCTTCGACCCGGGCACCGGCGCGAAGGTGTGCCTGGGGGCAGGTGGCTGCCGCCTCACGGGCACGTGGTGCACCAACGACAATGAGTGCTGCGGCGGTGGCGTGAACCCGAACGGCAGCGTGCAGTGCTCGAATGGGCGCTGTGACAACGGGCAGTCGTGCAACGGCGTCGGCAACATCTGTGGCCGCGCGAACCTGCCCGACGGCGGCTCGGTGATGATCAACGCCTCGATGAACTGCTGCGGTGGTGACGATGCGTGCAAGCTCGACCGCTCGGGCATTCCCCGCTGCTTTGGCGGGCCGCCGGGCAACATGTGTCCGTCGGGCTACACGGGCCAGGCGCCGTGCTGCATCGGCACGGGCGACGTCTGCCAGTTCCGCGATCAGTGCTGCAACGGTCAGCTCTGTCTGCCCGGTGACGGTGGCGTGCTGCGCTGTCAGGGCCTGACCTGCACGCAGGCGGGCGGAGCGTGCACCATGGACGCGAACTGCTGCGCCGGAACCGCATGCGTGCTCAACGTGTGCCGCCCGCCGGTGACGATGATGGATGCAGGCGTCACCCCGTCGGACGCCGGCACGACCGACGCAGGCACCGGCGGCCTCGATGCGGGCACGCTCTGCCGCGCGAACGGGGCTGGGTGTCAGTTCTCGATCGACTGCTGCTCGCAGGTCTGCACGAACGGCACGTGCGGCCCGGCGGTCGTCTGTCAGCCCGTCGGCGGAGCGTGTCGCGCGAACGCAGACTGCTGCTCGGGCTCGACGTGCACGATTCCGGCGGGGCAGCAGACCGGCTCGTGCAGCGCGTCGACGTGCGTCGCGCAGGGGCAGACCTGCACTGCCGGCGGCCAGTCGTGCTGCTCGGGCCTGGGCTGCTACGACCCCAACTTCTTCCCCTGCTCGGGCTCGGGAACCTGCTCGTGCCGCTTCGGCATTCAGTGACTTCGTGACGCTGGGGGCGTTAGAGGGCGGCTCACGATGGCCGAGTCGCTCACGCCGCTGATTCAGACGCTGCACGACAGCGTCATGGTGCTCGCTCCCGGCGGGTGGACCGCCGTCGAGCTGAAGTTCGTGCGCAGTGGAAACGGGCTCAAGCTGACCGAGCTCGAGACCCGCGGAGAAGGCTCGAAGGCGCCGAAGCCGAAGCCCGAGCTGAACATCGACCCGCGCGCCGAAGCGCAGCGGTTGTCCGAGGGCGTCGCCGAGCTGGCCGAGCACCTCAAGGGCCGCTGGGAGCCCGGGAGCATCGTAGTGCAGCGCACGGCCGACTTCGCCGATTGGCGGCTGCTGCAGCCCGATCGCCAGCAGGCGTGGTTCACCCGCCTGCAGAAGGAACACCTCGACTCGTTGCTGATGACCGACGCGCTGTTCGAGCTGATTCACGGCTCGCAGCGAGCGTTTCACGATCTCCAGCTGGGGCTCGAAGCGAAGCTGCGGCGCACGGTGGGCTTCTCGTTCGACCCCAGCGCGGGGATGTTGACGCTCCAGCAGGCCGAAGGCCCGACGCTGAGCGCTCCGGTGCAGGTGATCGCGCAGTACTTCCCCGATGCGTTCACGTGGGCGTGGGGCTGGGCGTACGAGCAGCGGCAGCCGCAGACGGTCGAGCGCGTGAAGCGCATCTGCGCGCCCGAGGTGACGCAGCCGGGGTTGTCGGCGCTGTGGCGCTCGGAGTTCCACTGCGACGAGGGCTTCGCGTGGGCCATCGCCGGGTCGATCGTCGTGCAGCTCGGCGCGCGCGGGGTGTTCCGGGCCGAGCTCGCCGATGGGGCCGGCGTCGTGTTCTTCGCGTTGATGAGCGAACCATCACCCGTGAGCTGAGAAGTGCAGGCAGAGTTGCCTGCAGGCAGAGTTGTCTGCACGCGCTTCGTTCGTGCGGTCGCTCGACGCGACGAAAGGGATCGAGGCGGTCTGCTCGGGGACTTCGCTTCGATTCGTCGCAGGCGGTCGAGTCAGGGCCGCGCCGACAGCCACGCGAGCACGTTGGTCAGTTCGGCCTTCTGATCGAGCGTCACCTGCTTGCCGGAGCGCGCGCGGTTCGGGTCGAGGAACATGAGCTCGTTCTTCGGGCCCACCTGAGCGACGCACCAGCGCCAGCCGAACCGACCGGCGTCGGCCTCCATGCGTTGCCACGCGGCCTTCGACCATCGCAGGGGCAGGGGAGAGCGCTTCACCTGCACACCCAGCAGCGTGGCGCCCCGCGCCGCGAAGAGATCGAACGCGCCTCGCGACGCGCGTGACTGATAGACGAGCTCGAAGCCCATCTCGGCCAGGCGCTCGGCGACCGCGAGCTCGGCTTCGTCACCGATCACCGACATCGGCACCACCGAGCCGCCCGGCCGCCGCCACCGCAGCCAGAGCGCGAAGGTCGGGTCGGACAGCTCGTACAGCCCATCGTCCCGCCGGACGGCGAGATCGCCCACGCGCTCGAGGTAGCGCGCCACCGAACCCGTCGACGCTCCGATGTGGTGGGCGACGTCGGTCGGCCGCTTCGGCCCGTCGGCCAGCGCATCGAGTGTCGCCGCGAGCGTCGAGGCCTGACCCACCACCCGCTGGAACTCCCGCTCGAAGAAGAGCGAGAGCCGCCCCGTGCGACTGAACAACACGTCGGCCAGCACCGCGCGCACCGTGGCTTCGTCGAACGGCGGCTGGGCCTGCATCAGCTCTTCACCGACGACCTGCAGATAGAAGGGCTGGCCCCCGAGCAGCTCGGCGAGTCGGCGGGCGAGGGCGACGCCGAACCCTCGCGCTGGCTTCGCGTTGCGCAGCAGCAGCGCCACCGCGTCGTCCAGGCCCATGGGCCCGAGCTCCATGAGGCTGAAGTGCTGGAAGAAGGGCGAGTTCTTCTCTTCGACGAGGCGGCGCAAGAGAGCGCGCTCGGAGCCCGAGACGAAGTACGTCGTGCGCTTGTGGCGCTGCCAGATGGCGCGTGCGAGCGGCAACACACCGGTCGAGCGGCTCGAGTCGAGGCGGCCGATCTCCTGAAACTCGTCCCACGCGACGACGCAGTGCACCTTCAGGGCCGTCGCGAGGCGATCGGCGAGGCCCAGCGCGAACTCGGCCAGCTTCTCGTCGGCCTTTCGTTCGGCCACGTCGAGGATCTCGGTGCGCAGGCCGCGATCCAGCCCCTGCCAGACCTTCGAGTCGCTCCACACGGCGCGGTAGGCCGAGGGCGTGCGGCTCAGGGCCAGCACCGACACCCCCAGCTCGTCGGCGAAGAAGGCGTCGAGGGTGCGCAGCGCGAGCCGGCGAAACACCTCGAAGCTCAGCGGGTGCTCTTCGAACGAGTCGAGCACCACGAAGCGCAGGCGCGGCGAGGCGACCCGGCGCTGCAGCTCGAGCATCAGGCTCGTCTTGCCCACCTTGCGGCTGCCGAGAATGGCGACCCATTGCGGTGCTCCGCGCATCAGGCGTTTCACGGCGCCTTCGAGCTGCGTCAGCTGCTGCTGGCGATCGAAGAAGGCGTCGGCCGTGGCGGGCGTGCTCGAGAAGAACATGAGGTGCAGGCAAGATTGCCTGCAGGCAGAGTTGCCTGCAACGCCGTGGCGGCGGCGCCGCGCCCTTTGAGGTTGCGTCGGCCCACCGTGCGGTGTACCCGGCGCGCGCAACCCTCACGTCTTTCCGGAGTTCTCCATGGCCATCGAACGCACCCTGTCCATCCTCAAGCCTGACGCCCTCGAGAAGGGCGTCATCGGCAAGATCATCACCCGCTTCGAAGACGCGGGCCTGACGCCCATCGCGATTCGCCTGCAGCAGCTCGCCCGTCACGAGGCCGAGGGCTTCTACGCGGTTCACAAGGAGCGCCCCTTCTTCAAGGACCTCGTCGGCTTCATGACGTCGGGCCCCGTCGTCATCATGTGCCTCGAGGGCGAGAATGCCGTGCTGAAGAACCGCGACCTGATGGGCGCGACCGACCCCAAGAAGGCGAACCCGGGCACGATCCGCGCTGACTTCGCGAAGTCGATCGACGCGAACACGGTGCACGGCTCGGACAGCCTCGAGAATGCGAAGAACGAGGTCGCCTACTTCTTCCGCGCCACCGAGCTCGCGCCGTACGCGCACAAGAAGTAATCGGCGCCGCTTCGGTGTCGTGAAGAAGGGCTCGGGAGACGACTCCCGGGCCCTTTTTTCATGCCCGGTTCACTCGGGCTCGGTGAAGCGGAACGTCACCTTCTCGTTCCCGAACTGCACCACGTCGCCGTCGTTCACCACGTGGCGCATCACGCGCTCGCCGTTGAAGAAGGTGCCGTTCGACGAGTTGAGATCGGTGACGAGCACGGTGTCGGCGTCGACGAGAATGGCGGCGTGCTCACGTGAGACGCGCGGCGAGGCGATGGCGATCTCGCAGCGCGGGTCGCGGCCGACCGTGAACCGAAGCCCGACGAGCTCGATGGTCTCGTGGTTCTCGCGCATCACCCAGATCTTGCGGCCCGAGGGGCGAACGATGGCGGTGCGCTCGGCGGGCTCGGAAGGCGCGTCTTCGGGGGGCGGCTCTGCTGCGGGCTGCTGGGCGGTGTGTGCCGACGGCGCGGTCGCGACGGGCTCGGGCGCGTCACGCTCGTCGTCGTCGGCGGCTGCCGCGGGCTCTTCACCTTCGTCGTCTGGCGCGTCGTCGTCTGCGCCCGCTTCGTCGTCTTCGCCCTCGTCGGCGCCCTCGCCCTCGCCATCGTCATCGTCGTCGTCTTCTTCGTCTTCTTCTTCTTCGGCGCTGCCCGCTTCGGCGAACGGTGAGGCCACCTCGGCGTTCGCGGCCCACTCCACGGCCGCGAGGGCCGTCGCCACCTCGGGAAGCGCGAGCTCGCTCGCGTTGGCGCCGTCGATCTCGGCCGGCGTCGTGTCACACCAGGGAATCGTCGAGACACGGCGCGCGTCTTCCCGGTCGACTTCTTCGAAGCCATCTTCCAGCGACGTCTCTTCGTTCTTGATGACGAAGAGGTGCTGCCGCAGCCCGAGCGCGCGGTGAACGATCGACGGAGAGCGGGGCTTGCTCGTCGCGGTGGGCACGCCGACCGCATCGAGCCCGGCCAGCCAGCACAGCCACGTCAGCCGTGCCCACTCGTTGCGCATGAAGCGCATGAGCTGCGGAATGCTCTTGAGCTGCCACTCGTCGAGGCCGACCTGCTCGTCGTCGGTGAGGGTGATCTTCCCGCGTGCGAGCAGCGCATCGACCGACGGCGGCAGCCACGGCGTCTCGGCGGGAACCAGCGCGAGCAGGTGATCACGAACCGATTTCACGCGCAGCGCTGCCTTCAAGATCGCGTTGCGGAAGTCGGCGAGCTTTCGCGCAGAGGGCTGGGCTTCGACGTCGAGCTCGAGTGACGCGACGCCGTCTTCACCGGCCCAGAACCCGAACTTCGGGAAGAGGCCGTGCAGGTAGGTGGTGAGGAAGTCGGCCTGCTCCTCCGAACGTTCGCGCAGCTCGTCGGCGCAGACGCGCGCGGCGTCGGGGTTGCCGAGGCTCATCTCGATGAGCGCCTGCGTGTACGCGTAGTAGGGCTTGTCGTCAGGGTTGAGCGCCTTGGCCGCGCGAATGAGATCGCCTGCCGCCCGGGAGCTCGCGTACTGATCCTGATCGATCGCCAGCTCGCGGCAGATCGAGGCGGGGAAGGCGCCCTGCAGCAGCTCTTCGACGAGGTACGACGCCTTGCGTGGCGGCGGCGCACCGAAGCGGTTCATGTTCGAGAGCACGTACCCCGCCTTCTGGGCGCGCTCGAGGGCCGCGCGCTCGGAGCGGACGATGGTGTGCTCGGTGAACCACGCGTTCAGCGTCTGCAGCGGCTCACCCGCACCGATGGCCCGGATGAGCGCGAGCGTGGCCTCGCCGATGTGGCCCTCTTTCGCGAGCTGCTGCGAGAGCTGCTTCCATGCCCTGGGCTCGCGTACTTCGTGCACGAGCACCGACTCGACGCGTTCGTCTTCGACCGAGCCCCCGAGCTCGAGCGTGCGCAGCAGGGTGCCCTTCTTGTCGAACGCCTGCACCGAGCCCTGAAAGTCGTGGCCCTTCACGGTGCCCTTCACCAGCGCGACGGCTTTGTCGGCCAGAATGAAGGGAGGCACCTTCCACTCGATGGCGCCGTTCTCGGGCAGTGCGTCGAGGCCGTCGTCGAGGTTCTCGTCCTGTGGCGGCTCGACCGGCTCCTCTTCTTCTTCGTTGGCGCCGGTCTGCGCGGCGGGGGCGGGCTGCTCCGTGGCCGGGTTCGAGCCGGTCTGCGCGACGTTCTGTGGGTCGGTCGTGGGCGCCGGGCCGCTGAGCTCCTGGGCTGCCTCCGTCATCACCGGCGGAGGGGAGGGCGGCGTACTCGCGGGCGGCGGAGACGAGACGGCTGCGATCGAACCCGTCGCCATGCGGCCTCCCGGCGCGGGCGGCTCCGACGGGCCAGGCGCGGGCGGCTCTTCTTGCGCGCGGCGAACCGCGTTCGGAGGAGACGCGAGCGGCTGAGCGACGGCTGCCGAGGCGGTCGCAGCAGGGCCGGGGGCTGCAGCCTGCGCATGGGGCGCGACCGAGCCCGGCGTCACGTAGCCATTGAAGCGCGCGAAGGTGAAGAGCGCCTGGTTCACGAGGGCGTCGCGATCGACACTCATCTCGCGGCTCATCAGCTCGAGCGCCTCCCAGAGGGCGTCGGAGATCTCCACCGTTCGTCGGGTACGGGTCATGGCGGGCGGAATGAACGCATGGGTCGCTTGAAAGTAAAGCCAACAGTCACGTATTCGAGTCACGTGGAGTCCCCCGCCGTCGACCTCGCCAGCCTCACCCTCGAAGGGCTGACCGCCTTCTTCACCTCGATCGGCGAGAAGCCGTTTCGCGCGAAGCAGCTCTACACGTGGGTGCACCAGCGCGGCGCGACCTCGTTCGACGAGATGACCGATCTCTCGAAGGCGCTGCGCGAGACGCTCAAGGCGAAGGCCGTGCTCCGCGTGGTGACGAAAGATCTCGAGCAGCGCAGCGTCGACGGCACCATCAAGTACCGGTGGCTCACCCACGACGGGAAGCTGATCGAGTCGGTGTACATGCCGTCGCCCGAGCGAAAGACGCTCTGCGTGTCGACCCAGGTGGGCTGCGCGATGGGCTGCCGCTTCTGTGCGACGGCGACGCTCGGCCTCGTCCGTCACCTGTCTCCGTCGGAGATCGTCGCCCAGGTACACGCGGTCAACCGCGAGGTGCGCAAGAACGAGGGGCTCGAGACGCTGCGCCCGCTGACGAACCTGGTCTTCATGGGCATGGGCGAGCCGCTCCACAACTTCGAGAACGTGAAGACGGCGCTCGAGCTGCTGCAGAGCGAGGCTGGGCCGAACTTCTCGGCGCGGCACATCACGGTGTCGACCGTCGGCCTGGTACCGGTGATCGAGCGCTTCGCCACCGAGACCGACGTGAAGCTGGCCATCTCGCTCAACGCGTCGAGCGACGAGGTTCGCGATCGCATCATGCCGGTCAACAAGCGGTGGAAGATCGCCGACCTCATGGAGGCGGTGAAGAAGTTCCCCGTGAAGCAGGGCCGCCGCGTGACGTTCGAGTACGTGCTGATGAACGGGGTCAACGACACCGACGAAGACGCGCACCGTCTGGCGAAGCTGCTCGAGGGCGTGCCGGCGAAGGTGAACCTCATTCAGTACAACGAGAACCCGGGGCTGGGGTTCAACACGACCGGCGACAACCGGGCGGAGCGGTTTCGGCAGATTCTCGAGGGCGCTGACGTCGCCGCGTTCATTCGCGCGAACCGGGGCCGAGACATCGCCGCGGCGTGCGGCCAGCTCGCGAACGTCGACAAACGCACCGACGTTCCGGCGCCCGCGCTCTAAGCCGGGAACTCGATCACGACCTCGGCGCCTGATGGCGTCGGCGCGACGAAGGCCCGGCCACCGTGACGTCGGGCGACCTCACGAACGATGGCGAGCCCGAGACCCGTTCCCGGTGGCCCACCCCGCACGCGGTGGAACGGCTCGAAGATCGCTTCCCGCTCCGCTTCGGGAATTCCAGAGCCCTGATCGGTCACGGCGATGCGAACGAGGTCGCCCACGCGCTCCAGCTTCACAGCGACGCGTGTGCCCTCGGGCGCGAACTTGAGGGCGTTCGAGAGCAGGTTGTCGACGGCCTGCCGAATCGAGAGCGCGTGGGCCGAGACGACGAAGGCGGGTGGACCCTCGAGCACGACGGTGACCTGTCGCTGGGCTGCAAGCGGCTTCGTGCCACTCACCGACCCGTTCAAGAGCGAGTGAAGATCGGTTGGTTCACGCACGATGGGGCCGCGCGTGGCTGCGGCAGTGTCGAGCAGCCGGTCCGCGAGCTCAGCCAGCCGAACGACCTCTTCGCGCGTCTCTGCCAACGCGGTCTTCAATTCGTCCGACGTGCGCTCGCGCCGCAGCGCGAGATCGAGCCTGGTGCGCATCGACGACAGCGGCGTGCGGAGTTCGTGCGCGGCATCGGCGAGCAGGCGTTCACGAGAGTCACGCACGGCCTGCAGCCGCTCCGTCGCCTGACCGAGCACCTCGTGAACGGCAGACACCTCGTCGTCTTCGCGATCGGGCTCGAGCCGTTTCTCCAATTCCCCCGCGTGCACGGCCTCGAGGTGACTGCGCAGCGCGGTGAGCCGGCGGCGGAGCCCACGGCCCTGAAGCCCCTGCGCGAGGAGGAGCAGCGCGGCGGTCGCCAGTGTCGAGACGAGCGCAATGGTGTGGAAGGTGTTGGTGGAGGCGTCGGTCTGCGCGAGGGAGGCCTCGAGCTTGAGCGCGTAGGGCTGCCCTTCGGGGCTCTTCACGGCGACGACGAGCTGGCGATGACGGTGGCCCGAGTGTTCGACGGTGGTGAGCTCCGGCGTGTCGCGGTGGTGCGAGGGGTGAACGATCTCCTTCGCGGCGCCTTCGACGGGCGGCGGGTAGCGCATCACCTCGTGACCATCAGGCCCGAAGAGCACGCCTTCGGGCGCGAACGGGCGAACGCTGTCGACGAGGGGCGAGGTGGCCATGTGCAGGTGCGGCCGGTTGTTGGGCCCGTCGAAGAGGCTCACGCTCTCGATGGCCGCCTGCGCGAGCAGCGCCTGATCGAGCGAGCGCTCGAGCGCGGTGTGGAAGATGCGATCCGCTCCGAAGAGCACGACGCCGAGCAGGCACGCAGGCAGCACTGCGCCCCAGAGCCACAGGCGCGCCGACAACGTCATGGCGTCACCTTCTTGAGCCGATAGCCGATGCCGCGCACGGCGGTGATCTCGACGTCGGTCGCGCCCAATTCGGTGAGCTTGGTGCGCAGGTAGCCGACGTACACGTCGACGACGTTCGGCAGGCCGTCGAAGTCGGTGCCCCAGACCGACGAGAGGAGGCGTGAGCGCGAGAGCACGTCGCCACCGTGGCTCCAGAGCTCGTTGGCCAGCGCGAACTCCCTCGCGGTCAGCGTCACCTCGAGGCTCCCTCGCACGAGCGAGCGCTTCTTCGAGTCGAGCACCACGGAGCCAACCTGTGCCGTCGGCGCAGAGCCGGCGCCTCGTCTCGACAGCGCCTCGAGCCTGGCCAGCAGCTCGTCGAAGTCGAACGGCTTCACCAGGTAGTCGTCGGCGCCAGCGCGAAGCCCGGTGACTTTTTCTCCCGTCGAGCCGCGCGCGGTCAGCATCAGCACCGGCGTCGACAAGCCGTCTTCACGCCACTGGCGCAGCACCGACACGCCGTCGAGATCGGGCAGCGACCAGTCGAGCAGAATGACGTCGTACGAGACGTCGGCAGCCTGGCTGAGGGCATCTTCGCCGCGCGCGCAGACGTCGACCTGGTGGCCCTCCTCCGAGAGCCCGCGCTGGAGGAGCCGGGCCATCTGCGCTTCGTCTTCGACCAGCAGCAGCTTCACGGCGCGCACCTTACGCCGCAGGAGCGGCCCTGGCGCACTCTCGCCCCGACTTTGACCGCCGTCGCCGTGATCGTCTCGAGCCTCATGCCTTGCGCCGCGTGCGTCGAACGCCGACCAGCACCGGGAACAGAGAGGGGAGCACGAGCAGGGTCAGCAGGGTCGACGAGGCGAGGCCACCGACGACGACGGTGGCGAGCGGGCGTTGAACCTCGGCGCCAACGCCGGTCGCGAGCATCATCGGCAAGAAGCCGAACGCGGCCACCAGCGCCGTCATGAGCACTGGCCTCGCGCGTTCGTGTGCCGCGCGCTTCGCTGCCTCGGGCGGCGGCAGTCCGTCCTCCTGGAGTTCGAGCGCACGGGAGACCCAGACGACGCCGTTCATCACCGCGATGCCCGAGAGCGCGATGAAGCCGATCGCCGCCGGCAACGAGACGGGCATGCTGCGGGCCCAGAGCGCGAGGGCGCCACCAACGCCTGCGAAAGGCACGAGCGAGAAGACGAACAGCGCGGGGCGAAGGCGCGAGAACGTCCACGCGAGCACGGCGAGAATGCCCAGCAGCACCACCGGCACGACGACCGCGAGCCGACGAGAGGCCTCGGTGAGCGACTCGTATTGCCCGCCCCATTCGAGGCGGAAGCCCGACGGCAGCGGGAGCTCCTTCACCGCGGCCTGCGCACCGGCCACCGCCGTGCCGAGATCGGCCCCGCGAACGTTGAAGCCGACCACCAGCCTGCGCTCTCCATTTCGGCGCGAGATCAGCGCCGGCCCCTCGGTGCGGAGGACGTCGGCGACGCGCGAGAGGGGAACGACGCCGCCCGAGGCGACCGGGAGCGGAAGGCTGTCGAGGCTCCACGCGTTCGGCGCGCCGGCCGTCTTGAGCCGCAGCGGAATGGGAACGGGCCCGTCGAAGGTGAGCCCGACGTCGAGGCCCACGCGCGCGGCTTGCACGGCGTCGAGCACGTCACGCGCGGTGAAGCCAGCCGTGGCGGCGTCGAGCGCACGGGGGCGAACGGTCACCAGCGGGACGAACGGCGGAGCGAGCACGCGCACGTCGGCAGCGCCGGGCACCTTCTCCACACGCGCGGCCACCGCGTCGGCCGTCTTTCGCAGTTCGGTGAGATCCTCTCCGTAGATCGACACGGCGACGTCGGTGACGGCCCCGCCCAGCAGCTCGTTGAAGCGCATCTGAATGGGCTGGGTGAACGACGGCTCGGCCTCGGGCACCTCGCGGTGGAGCAGCTCCTCCATCTGCGCGACGAGCGCCTGCTTCGTCAGCCCGGGCCGCCACGTCTCCTTCGGCGTCAGCTGCACGAAGATGTCGGCCTGATCGAAGCCCATGATGTCGGTGGCGACGGCGGGGCTGCCCACACGCGAGACGATCTGCGCGACCTCGGGGAAGTTCTTTCGAACCAGGGCCTCGTAGCGGTTGCTCGCCTTCACCGCCTCTTCGAGCGAGATGTCAGGTGCGCGCACGGTCTGAATGACGAGATCGCCCTCGTCGAGCTGGGGCGTGAACTCGACGCCGAGGGTGCGGCCGAGCAGCACTCCGACTGCCAGCATCGCGAGCGTTCCACCCGCCACCGCACCGCGCCGCTCCAGCCCCGGAGAGAGCACCTTCGGGTAGAGCCACTCGACGAAGCGCACGAGCGGCGGGTGGTGTTTCGGCACGTCTTTCTGGCGCAGCACGAGCGCGGCGACCGCGGGCACCCAGGTCAGCGAAAGCAGCAACGCGGCGCCCAGCGCGAACACCACCGTCAGCGCCATCGGGCGAAACAGCGTGCCGTCGACGCCGGTGAGAGAGAGCACCGGCACGTAGACGAGCAGGATCACCAGCACCGAGAAGAAGACGGGTCGCGCATTTCTCGCCGCGATGGTGCGAATACGATCGTGCAGCTCGCCCTTCGTGAGCGCCTGGTGGTGGGTGATGCCCTGGAAGAGGCCTTCGACGAGCACGACCGCGCCGTCGACGAGCAGCCCGAAGTCGAGCGCGCCGAGGCTCATCAGGTTGCCGGGAATGTCGAACATCGCCATGGCGGCGGTGGCGAACGCCATCGAGAGGGGAATGACGCTGGCGACGATGAGGCCCGCGCGGAAGCTGCCGAGGAAGAGCAGCAGCACCACCACGACGAGCAGACCGCCTTCGAGCAGGTTCGACGCGACCGTCTTGAGCGTCGCCCGCACCAGCGTGGCGCGGTCGTAGACGATGTCGATGCGCACGTCGGAAGGGAGCACCGCCTGCACCTGCGGCATGCGCGCGTGGAGCCTGTCCATCACCTCGAGGGCGTTCGCGTCTCGCAGCATCTGGGCCATCAGGTAGAGCGTCTCGCCCTGGCCGTTCGCCGTCGCCGCGCCGAGCCGAAGCTTCGCGCCTTCTCGCACCTCGCTGACGTCGCCGACGCGCACCGAGTTGCCGGTGACGATCGCGGCGCCGAGCTCTCCCGGGCGACTCGGACGCGCCTGGCCACGGAGCAGCACCTGGGCCGTTCCCGACGGGAGCGCTCCGCCGGTCGCCACCCCCGACGCGCCTTCGAGCGCGGTCTTGAGCTGCGAGAGCGTGAGCCCACGCGCCGACAGCCTGGCGTCATCGGCGATCACGTCCCACGTGCGCTCGGCGCCGCCCCACGAGTTCACTTCGACTACACCGGAGACCGACTTGAGCAACGGCGCGACGCGATAGGTGGCCAGCTCGAGCAGCTCGGCCGGCGGGCGCGAAGACGACGAGAGAGTGCGCTGGAAGATCTCACCCAGACCGCCGGTGAGGGGCGCGAGCTCGGGCTTCGCCGCGGTCGGCAGGTCGAGGCTGGTGATTCGTTCGGCGATCATCTGGCGCGCGAGCCACGGAGAGACCCGCTTGTCGAACACCACCGTGACCGACGAGATGCCAGAGAGCGACAGGCTGCGCTGCTCGATCAGATCGGGAACGCCTCCGAGCGCCACTTCGATGGGCCTCGTGATGAGCCGCTCGACCTCTTCGGGCGAGAGCCCCGGCGACCGCGTCAGCACGATCACCTGGTTGTTCGTGAGATCGGGCAGGGCGTCGAGACGCAGCTGAACGCCCAGCACGAGAGCCCCGGTCGCCAGCAGCAACGTGATGCCGACCACCCAGCCGCGAGCATCGACCGACAGCTCGACCAGCTTGCGGATCATGGCGACTCCGCCCCGTCAGCCGCCACCACCGCATTCGCGGCGAGCCCGAGCACGACCGCTTCGGCGCCGCTGCGCGCGATCACCTTCACTTCGATCAGCTCGGAGCCGCTCGCCGTTCGTTGACGAACCCGCACGCCGCCGCGCTCCTCGAGCAACGCGCGCGAAGGCACGACTCGCCACGAGGGGTCGGCCGAGACTCTCACCCGCCCGGTCGCACCGATGGGCAGCAGACCTGCGTCGGCCGAGAACCACGCGAGGCGGGAGCCATCGGACGGCTCGAAGCGTGGCGAGATGGAGATGAGCTCGACTGGTGCCGTGACCGAGCCTGCGAGGAAGACGAAGCGCGCGCCCTCACCAGGGGTGGAGGGGAAGCGGGCCTCGACCCGGCCATCGCCCGCGCCGACGAGCTGAGCGAGGGGCCGGCCCGCGGGGTCACGAACCTCTCCCGGGACGGCTTCGACCGACGTCACCAGCCCGGCGATTGGCGCGCGCAGCGACAACACCCCGTCGCCCGAGACCAGCGCCTCGGCCTGTTTGTCCGAGACGCCCGAGGCCCTGAGCGTCGCGCGTGCAGCCTGGGCATCGGCGCGTGCCGTGGCGAGCTGCGCATCGACCTCGGCCAGCTCGGCGAGCCGCGCGAGGCCCTCGCTCTTGAGCAGATCGAGCTGCGCCTTTCGCCTCGTGAAGGCGTCGACCTTGAGCTGTTCACCCGCGAGATCGCCCGCCGCGTGGAGCAGCTCCGGCATCAACCCGTCGATGAGCGGCTCCTGCGCCGTCACCCGCTGACCAGGCCGCACCCGAACGCGAACGACGCGAGCCTGGAGCGGCGGCGAGATCGACGCGATGCCGTCAGGGCTCGGCAGCACGCGTGCGGGAGCTTCGAGGAGCGCGGTGTCTTCGGCGCTCCGGCTCTCGACCCAGCGCGTGGTGGCGCTCGTCGCCGTCAGCGGTGGTGGTGGGCTCAGCACCATCGTCGCCGGCGGCTTGTCACAGCCCATCACCATCATCGTCGCCAGCACTGCGCGCTTCATCGCGAGACCTCCGTGATCAACGTCGACAACCTGAAACGAGCCCACGCCACGTCGGCCTTCGCGCGAGCCAGGCGCGCCTTTGCGGCGACCAGGGCGCGGCGGGCCAGCACCAGCTCCTGCGCCGTCGTCTCGCCTGCGTCGAAGCGGCGCTGCAGACCATCGAGGGCGATCTGCGCGGCGGGCACCAACTCGGCCTCGGTCACGTGGAGCACCTCGGCGGTGTGTTCGACCTCGTGGAGCGCGTCGAGCCGTTCGGCGCGTTCTTCGGCGAGGTTGGTGGCGACACGCCCTTCGGCTCGGGCGATGGCCGCCGCGTTGGCGGAGCGCTCGCGTTGGGCGCGCTCGAAGGCGGGCAGGGTGAGCTGCAACGTCGCGACGGCGGCGAGATCGCCCGTGCCCTCTCGCCACCCCAGGGCACCGACCTGGAGCGAGCTGCCACGCGAGGCTTCGAGTTCGAGCCCACGGGCGCGCTCTGCCTCGACGTGGGCGGCGGCCGTCTTCACGGGGGCTGCGTCGCCCGCCGTCGCGAGCACCTGCGCGTCATCGTGCCGGGGAATCTCGAACGGAGGCAGGGTGGTGGTGACGACTGCAGGCCGCTGGGCGTCACGGCCGAGGGCCCGGTTGAGCGCGACGCCGCGAACGAAGACCTCGCCTTCGAGGCTCAGCGCGGCGAGGTGCGCCTCGGCGTGGTACGCGTTCGCGACGGCGACGTCGACACGGGTGAAGCCGCTGGCCGCTGCGCCCTTGAGCACCTTGTTCTGCCACTCCGTCGCGAGCGCGAGCTCTTCTCGCACCGCCTGCAACGAGTCCTGCGCGGCCCACAACGAGAGCCAGGCCTGCGCCGCGGTGAGGCGAACGACTCGCGCCAGCGTGTGGTGCTCCATGCGGTCGGCGTCGACTTCGGCGAGCGCGGCGGCTTTGCGGCTGGCTCCTGCGCCCGCGAGGCTCACGTCCTGGGTGAGGCCGACGTAGAGCTCGGGCCCGACCCCGCCCTGCGCGGTGCGGCGGCCACCGGGCTGGAGAATGAACGAGGGGTTTCCCGTCAGCCACGGCACCTGCTCGGCCAGGGCGCGACGTTGCTCGATGGCCGTCGACGCCGCCGTCAACGCAGGCGACGCGTCAGCGAGCCGCAGCGCCTCTTCGAACGACAACGCCTGCGCTTGAACCGAGACCAGCACGAGCCACGCAACCATGCGCGGCGTCGTAGCGAGTCGGCGCAGACCTTCCCTGAATCGATGATGAGAGAATTCTCAGGAAGTCACTTCTCGTCGAGGCCGTGCCGTTTGATCAGCCGGTGCAGGTACGCGCGATCGAGCCCTGCTTCTCGCGAGGCCTTCGAGACGTTTCCATCGAAGGTGCGCAACAGATGGGCGACGTACTCGCGCTCGAACGAAGTGAGCGCCTCTTCACGCGCCTGCTTGTAGTCGAGCGTGGCCGGGGCAGCCGGAGCCTGAGCGTCTTCGTCGTCGAGCGTCGCGGCGGGGCTCGAGAGATCGCCGAGCGCGAGCGCCTTCTCGATGAAGTCGTGCAGCTCGCGCATGTTGCCGGGCCAGTGGTGCGCCTCGAGCTGGGTGAGCGTCTCGGGCGACAGCACGAAGCCTCGCGCGCGTGGCCCGAGCGTTTCGAGAATGTGCCGCACGAGCAAAGGCAGGTCCTGCAGGCGTTCGCGGAGCGCCGGGAGTCGCACGCGCTCGGGCGCGAGGTGCTTGAAGAGGTCGGACCCGGGCAGTGGGTGGACGGTGGTGCCCGAGATGACACGCACGTCGATGATGAACTGCTGCCCGTCTCCGAAGCGGCGCACCATGCCGTCCTGCAGCGCCCGGAGCAGCGGCTGCTGGAGCTCGACCGGCAAGGTCTCGGGCGCGTCGAAGAAGACCGTGCCGCCTGCTGCACGAGTCAGCGCGCCCGGCCGCTCGCGATCGACGCCAGGCACGGCGCCGCGCGAGTGGCCGAACAGCGAAGCCGCCGTCGCCGTCTTGCAGTCGACGAGCTCGAACGGCCGCTCGGCGCGGGGGCCGCCGAGGTGCAGCGCTCGGGCGGCGGTTTCATGACCGGTGCCGGCTTCGCCCTCGATCAACACGGGCGTCGTCTTGTTCGCGAGCGCAGCGAGCTGCTCGATCGCCTCGCGCATCATCGGTGAGATCGCCTCGAGCCCGCCGAACTTCACCGCCTCGGGCTGATCGCCGTCCTCCAGGCGCAGCTCGACGACGCCGACGAGCAGCACGTGCCCGACCGAAACGAACGCTTCACCGATTCGGGAGCCCGCCAGCCGCGTGCCGTTCTTCGACTGCAGATCCTTCACGTACAGCGCCTCGCCCTCGGTCGAGAGCTCGAGGTGGCGGCGCGAGACGGTGGGGTGATCGATGACGACGTCGTTGCCCGGAGCGCTGCCGACGGTGACGCGGCCGCGGGTGAAGGCATGGCGGGCGAGGGTCACGCCGTCGGCCCGCGCCACGAGACGCACGCGGGTCGGCAGCTTCACGAAGTCGGCAGAGACGGGGCGCGTGCTGCTGGACGTCATCGTCACACCTTCTTACTCGGCATGGCGCTCACTGCACCCGCTCGAAGACGTGCAGGCCCTGGCGGTTCATGCGATCGGTGGCGGCCAGCGTATTCGACTCGACGTAGTCGCTGACCGAGGTGGTGCCGTCGCCAGTGGTGATGGCGGTGTGGCCGTACTTCGAGCCCGCGCGGGTGTTGGTGCGATCCCACGTGAGCACGAGGCCCGGCGTCTTCAGCGCGTCTTCGAGTGACATGTTCACCTCGCGGAAGCCGGCCTTCTGAATCGAGTTCTTCAGCTGGTTCGCGTGGCCGTAGATGCGCACTCCGGTCGTGGCGAGAATCGCCCGGTTGACGGCCTTGGCGCAGTTGCCCGTGCCCGGCATCGTCTTCTCGACGGCGTTGATGTTGCCCACGAGGTCCTTCGACGATCGCGCGTTGGTGCTGGTGCGGCCGTTGAGGCCCAATGAGCGCTGGTAGTCGCGCAGCGCCTTCTCGGTGCGCTTGCCGAAGACGCCGTCGATCTTGCCGGGGTTGAAGCCCGCGTTCTTCATCGTCTGCTGAAGCTCACGAACGCGATCGCCCTTCGCGCCGCGCGAGAGATCGTAGCCGGGCATCGACGCGCGGTCGGCAGCGCGCGCAGCCGCCATCGAGCCCGGGCCCGCGATGGTGCGCCCCGAGTAGCCAGCCACGCTCGCTCGATCGAGCGCGCGCCCGGCCGCCATCGAGTCGAAGGAGCTGCGCCCCGAGTAGCCGGCGACCGATGAACGATCGAGCGACCGGCCAGCGGCCATGGAGCCGGGGGAGGAGACGCTGCGCCCCGAGTACCCAGCGACGCTCGAGCGGTCGACCGAG
Organism: Archangiaceae bacterium; assembly: GCA_016879935.1. Lineage (GTDB taxonomy): Bacteria > Myxococcota > Myxococcia > Myxococcales > Myxococcaceae > Xiheimicrobium. The sequence goes on from JAACJQ010000364.1 coordinate 45,420, forward strand.
CGGCCCGCGGCCATCGAACCCGAGCTGAACGAGCTGGTGCCGGAGTAGCCCGCCACGCTCGAGCGATCGATCGACCGGCCCGCGGCCATGCTGCTCGACGACGGGCTGCTCCGCGTGCCCGAGTAGCCAGACACGCTCGAACGATCTGCCGAACGCCCCGCCGCCATGCTGCCGCTGCTGCTCGAACCGATTCCGCCAAGTGCCATGGTGTTCTCCGAGAGTAGGACCGACCGTCTGTCCTGGTTTTCGGAGCGCGCGGCGGGCACGCCCAGGCGGAAAACGACAACGCCCGCGTCACCGTGTGGACTCGGAGTCACAGGCGCGCGGGCGCAGAAACGACTGAAAGAACGGCTGTTTCAGGACGCGGGAGCGATGGGGGCGCCACGCTTCGCGAGCATCTTGAGGAACGCCTGGAAGTACACGCCAGCGCTCCACACCGAGAAGGCCGTCGACAGGTAGACCATGAACTTGCCGACGAGGTTGAAGTTCACCGGGTACCACGCGAAGCCGAAGAACATCGGGTGCGTGTAGTGAATGCAGAGCGAGACGATGCCCACCAGCTGGAGCGACGTCTTCCACTTCCCCTCCTGCCCGGCGGCGATCACCATGCCTTCGCTCGCCGCGATCTGCCGCAGGCCCGTCACGATGAACTCGCGTGAGAGCAGCACGATCACGATCCACGCGTGAATGCGGCCCAGCCGCACCATCATCACCAGCGCCGCCGCGACGATCAGCTTGTCGGCCAATGGGTCGAGCAGCTTTCCGACGACGGTGATCATGTTCCAGCGCCGCGCGAGGAAGCCGTCGATGACGTCGGTGACGGCAGCGAGCGTGAAGAGCGCCGCGGCGAGGTACGAGAAGAACGGGTCGGCGTCGTAGGTGAACCAGACGAAGAGGGGGATCACCGCGATGCGCCCCATCGTCAGCATGTTGGGAAGGTTCCAGAACTCCTTCAGCAACGCCGACGGCGGGCGGCTGCGGCGCTCGGCCTTCTTGGCCTCTTTGCGTGCGAGCTTGTCGGCCTTCTTGCGCGCCTTCTCTTCACGCTTCTTGAGGCGGGCCTCCTGCTTGAGCTGACGGGCGGTCTCTCGATCCATCGGTCAACCTGGAGTCACCAGCAGGGCATACCCGTCTCCGGTGAGCTCGACAGCTCCTTGTCCCGCGAACCCGGTCAGACGGGGAGACACGCGGCCGAACCAGCCGACGAGCCGCTGCAGGGGAACGACCATGGGCTCGCCTGGAGGAACCGCGAGCGACTTCATCGCGCCGTTCAACTGGAGCAGCACACGGCCATCACCCGAGAGGTGAACGAGATCGAGGTGCAGCTTGCCTTCGTCGTCGGCGAGCCGGCCGTGCTCGAAGCCGATCGTCTCTTCGAAGCCGAAGACACGCTCTTCACGCAGGTACGCGCTGTCGTCGTTGAGATCGAGCGCGTGGAAGCGGGCGGCGCCCATCTCGAGGTGCACGACGCCGTGACCCATCAGGCGCTGCATCTGGTTCGGGCCGTCGCCGAAGCTCGCCTCGGTCGCCTTGCCGCGCGACCGCTTGTGCTCGGGGCGCGCGGTGACGCTGCCGACGATGGCGACCAGGTTCGTCATGCGGGTGAGCATCTGCCCGTTGACCGAGACGGCGAGCCCGTGCGGCCCGACGTGGAACGGGCCTGCTTGCGGCTGCTCGATGTCAGAGGTGGTGGCGCCGAGCTCGACGAGCGTGCGCGCCTCCATCGGGGCATAGCCGCGGCCTGGTGAAGACGGGGGAGGCGGCGGGGCGGAGGGCGGGGGCGGGTTCTCGGGAGTGAACTGCGATAGGGGCTGGGCGACCCACTCGGGCTCGGGCGCCGGCTGCTCGACGGAGGTCTGCTCCGCGTACTGCTGCTGGTCCGCGTACGACTGCTCAATCGGCTGCTCGGTGTACTGCTGATCAGCGTACGACTGCTCGACCGGCTGCTCGGTGTACTGCTGCTCGACGGGCTGCTCGGCGTACGACTGCTCGACCGGCTGCTCGGTGTACTGCTGCTCGACGGGCTGCTCAGCGTACGACTGCTCGACGGGCTGCTCGGTGTACTGCTGCTCGACGGGCTGCTCAGCGTACGACTGCTCGACGGGCTGCTCGGCGTACGACTGCTCGACGGGCTGCTCGGCGTACGACTGCTCGACCGGCTGCTCGGTGTACTGCTGCTCGACCGGCTGCTCGGTGTACTGCTGCTCGACGTACGACTGCTCGGCGTACTGTTGTTCGACGGGTTGCTCCGCATACGACTGCTCGGCGAAGGACTGCTCGATCGAGGTTGCGTCGGAGGCGGCCTCGCTCACGGGCGCATCGACCGGCGCGACGTCGGCGAAGTTCAGCTCCTGGTTTGGATCCGGAGGGACGTTCCAGCTCATGTCCTGCGCTGCCGCCACAGGGGCTGGCGGCACGTCGTCGGCCTCGGGCGCGAACTCCGCGGGCGCGACGTCAGGCATCGGCTGGGGAACAGGTGACGCGGAGGCGCTCTTCGCGGCGCTCCACGCGGGATCTTCAGCAGCCGGATCGAGCGTCGACTCCATCGTCGGCTCGGCCGTCGGTGCAGACGGTGGCGGCGTGAGGCCAGACGCGGCGTCCCAGCTGTTCACTCGCGGCGCGATCCACTCTCGCGGAGCCGGTGCCGCTTCGGCCGTCGCCTCGATCATCGGCATCTCTTCCGAGACCGTTCCTTCGGTGATCGGCAGCTCCTCCGAGACCGTGCCTTCCGTGGGCGCGGGGTCGCCGTCCATTCCGAACTGCGCTCCCCAGTCACGCTCGAGGCGAGGCCCCGACGGCGCGGGAGGCGAGATCTCGATCTCGGCGGGCATCTCTTCCGGCGGCGGCGGAGGAGGCGGCGCTTCGACCTCGACCGTCTCCACGGCCGGCTCGACAGCGTCGATCGGTGAGCTCTCGAACGACTCGACGGCCGCTTCGGCTGGCTCCTCGACGGCGACGGGGTTCGGGTGCTCTCCCGAGATCACGTCCGAGTCCATCACCTCGGAGTCGCTCATCACCTCGATCTCTTCTTCGGGCGGAGCCGGCGGCGGCAACGGCGGGGGCGGCAGCGGCGGTGGCGCGTTCGGCGAGACCACCGGCATCGACTCGGCTGGCTTCGACGTCACCGCCTGGGCGGTCGCCGGAGGCGCAGGCGGCACCACGAGGCCATGGCTCGATGGCGCGCTCTCGATCTTCGCCGTCAGCGCGCGCGTCATCTTCTCGGCCATCTGATCACTGCCGGCGAGCACGAAGTGCTCCTTCGCCTTCGCGTAGTCACCCGCCTGGGCGAGCGCGAGCCCGAGGTAGTTGTGCGCCTTCTTGTGCTCGGGATCGAGATCGGTCGCCGTCTCGAACTCCTTGATGCAGCGCGGAAGGTTGTTCGTCTTCAGGTACACGAGCCCGAGGTTCACCCGCAGGGTCGGGTCAGCCGGGTTCTCGTTGACGAGCTTCTCGTAGATGTCCGAGGCCTGATCGAAGAGGCCGAGCTTGAAGTAGGTGAGCCCGAGCAGGTTCTGCGCTTTCTCGTTCTTCGGCGCGAGGCCGTGCGCCTTCTCGAGAAAGCCGCGCGCTTCGACGATCTTCCCCGCCGCGAGCAGCTCGCCGCCCTTGTAGAGCGCCGCGAGGAACTCCTCTTCGTTCACTGGAGCCCGCGTCGTGGCCATGTCGCTTTCCTGTCGCTCAACGGTCGGCGTCGGTCTTCGCGACTTCCGACTGCGCTTTGTATTGGAAGTAGAGCGAGAGCACCTTGCGCACGTACGCCTGGGTCTCGGGGTAGGGCGGAACCTGGCCACCGTACTTGCGGACCGCGTCGGGCCCGGCGTTGTAGGCGGCCACCATCTTCACCATGTCGCCGTCGAACTCGTTCGCCAGCACCCGCAGGTAGCGCGTGCCGCCTTCGATGTTCTCTCGCGCGTCGAAGATGTCCTTCACGTACATCTCTCGTGCGGTCGCCGGCATGAGCTGCATGAGCCCCGAGGCGCCGACGTGCGAGATCGCGTTCGGGTCGAAGGCCGACTCGGCGTGCATCACCGCGCGTACGAGGTTGACGGGCATTCGGTACTTCAGCGCCATCTCGTCGATGATCTCGTCGAACTCGGTCAGCTTCGTCTTCGAGCTCGGCGTGACGCGCGCGGGCGCTGACGGCTCGGGCGCGGGGCGGAACTCACCTTCGACCTTCCTCGCCTGTCGCGCGCTCGCGCCCTTCGGCGGAACGTTCGTGTAGACGATGGTGCCGTCCTTCTCGACGTACTTGTAGATGCCTCCAGCCCAGGCGAGCGACGGCAGCATCAGCAGTGGAAGGAGTCGACGCAGCAAGCCGGTGGTTCTCCCAAGGTACGTCGGTTCAAACCCTACACCCGATCGGCGGCCTCTCGAAGAAAGCCAGCAGGGGTGAGAACCAGCAGCCCCCCACCCACATTCACGGCCCGTTCAGTCAGGGTGAACAAAGTCGAACGGAGCCTGTTACACCCGCGACATGGCTCGGTCTTTCGACTTCCTGGTCATGGGTGGTGGCGTCGCAGGTCTCTCGTTCGCCCTCGAGGCGGCGAAGCACGGCACCGTGGCAGTGCTCACGAAGCGCAGCCGCTCGGAGGGCAACACCGTCTACGCGCAGGGCGGCATCGCGGCGGTGCTGTCTCCCGACGACACGTTCGACAAGCACGTCGAAGACACGATCGTCGCGGGCGCCGGCCTGAACAAGAAGTCGATCGTCGAGATCACGGTGAAGGAGGGCCCCGACCGGCTCAAAGCGCTGGTGGCGATGGGGGCCGAGTTCAACCGCCGCGCGAACGGCGAGTTCGATCTCACGCGTGAAGGCGGGCACTCGAAGCGGCGCATCGTTCACGCCGGCGACGTCACGGGCAAAGAGGTCGAGCGCGCGATGCTGGCGGCGTGTGACGAGCAGAAGAACATCACGTTCTTCCCCGACTCGACGGCGATCGATCTCATTCGTGAACGGCA
>JAACJQ010000365.1 GCA_016879935.1 Archangiaceae bacterium
GAAGCGCGACGGCTGGTGGAAACGCGACGGCTGGTGGAAACGCGACGGCTGGCGGAAACGCGACATCAGGCGGAAAAGCGACGGCTGTCGGATCCGACTCGGCTGGGGGTTCTGCGACGGCTGGCGGTTCCGCATCGGCTGGCGGTTCGGCATCGGCCGGCGGTTCGGCGACGGCTGGCGGTTCGGCATCGGCCGGCGGTTCGGCGACGGCTGGCGGTTCGGCGACCGCTGGTGGTTCCGCGACGGCTGGCGGCTCCGCGACGGCTGGCGGTTCCGCGACGGCTGGCGGCTCGGCGGGCACCGACATCACCGGCACCTTCACGAACCTCAGCTACCTCAGCAACGGCACGACCGCGACGTCGGCAAACAACCTCTCCACCGTGACCATCGAGGCCTACGTGCCCAGCGGCAACGGGTACACCGTGATCGCGGGCACGGGACAGGTGAACGGGACCTTCACCATCCCGAACGTTCCAATGGGCACCGTGCTCGTCCGCGTCGGGGGCAACTTCTTCGAGACCAACGCTCGCCAGGTGGTCTTCAACTCGTACACCCTGGGTCGCGCAAACGCCGCCGCCGCGACGGTGAACCCCACCACGACGAACGTGGCCGTGTCGGCGATGGTGCCGTGGAGTGCCGGGCAGGATCAGCTGGTCTGGGTCTCGCCCAACGTGGGCAACACCTTCTACAACTTCCCGCTCACCAGCGCTCCGGTGGCCGGCGCCACCACCGCCAACATGTCGGGCAACTTCAACGGCGTGAAGCTGGTGAACCAGACGATGGGCGACGACACCTGGGTGCTCCAGTACCGCTTCATCGCCGACGGTGGCTTCAGCACGGGCTCGACGGTCTCGGCGGTGCAGCTCGCGCCCTTCACGCAGCTCAACGGCCAGACCACCGCGCTCGCCGGAACGATGCTCCAGCCGCCCAACCTGCCCAGTCTGACCCAGTCGTTCTCGTGGAACCTGAACTCGTTCTCGGCCCTGCAGACGGGCCTCCCGCCTGGAACGAACCCACGTGGCTTCCTCGGCTTCTCTCCGTTCCCCTCGACCACGCCGAACACCACCAACGTCGTCGATTCGTGGTTCGTCCAGGTGCCGGCCTCGCTGGCGCCACCTTCGTCGTTCACGCTGGTCACGCCCTTCCCCTCGGGTTGGTCGGTCGTCGGGCGAACGTTCTTCCTCATCGACACGCCGAGGCAGGTCGCCGGTACCACGGGCGCTCTGGCCCTCGTCTCCGGCTTTGGCCACTTCGACACGATGGCAGCGCTGACCTCGTCGCCCATCACACCGCGGCTCGGGCCCGTGACTGGAATCACGCTGAATGGCACCCCCTTCACCGCCGATCGCACTGGAGTGGGCACCACCGTCACCCTCACGTGGACGGCGCCGACCCTGGGCACGGTCACCACCTACTACGTGACGCTGACGCGGCTCACCACGGCCACCACCGCCGCCACGACGGCCGCCGAGACCTTCGAGTTCTCGACTGCGAACACGAGCCTCGTGCTCCCGGCCGCCATTCTCATCGCGGGTCAGCCCTACGTGCTCCAGATCGAGGCCAACAACACCGGGTTCAATGCGCGCGTCGAGTACGGCACCCGCGCAGTGCCACAGGCCTTCTCCACCGTCGTCACGCCGATGTTCAGGCCGTGACGACGCGGTTCCGGCCCGCGCTCTTGGCGGAATAGAGCGCGGCGTCGGAGCGCTTCACCCACGCCTCTGCGCTCTCGCCCCGCTTCCAGAACGCGGCGCCCAGCGACGCGGTGATGCGGAGCGCCTTCTTCTCGAAGGGCACCTTCAGCTCGGCGATGGCGCCGCGGGCCTTCTCGGCGAGCGCCTCGAGCTCGCGTTCGTCGACGTCGCGCATCAGCACCACCAGCTCTTCGCCGCCGTAGCGCGCCACGAAGTCGCCCTTGCGCTTGAAGACCCTCACACAGGTCTGGGCTACCGCCGCGAGCACCGCGTCTCCGGCAGGGTGGCCGTAGGTGTCGTTGACCTGCTTGAAGTGGTCGAGATCGATCATCACCAGCGCCGCACCGCCGGCCCGCAGCGCCGCGAGCTCGACCGTGCGCGAGAGCTGCTCGTCGAAGGCGCGGCGGTTGTAGAGGTGGGTGAGCGCGTCGGTGGTGCTGTCCTTGCGCGCCGTCTCGAGCTGCGTGCCCAGCGTCTCGAGCTTCTCGGCGAGCGACTGCATCTGCGTCTGCTGCCGCGCGCGGCGGGCTTCGAACACGGCCTGCACCTGCGCCACCGCCTCGAGCGCGACCGAACGAATCTCGATCGGCGACGACTTGCCGAGCTTGAAAGCGAGCTGCGACAGCGTGGCCGTCACCTTCGCGTCGTCGGCGGCGTCGTCGACCACCAGCCGATTGAGGCCTCCGACGAAGGCCCAGACCACCTCGCGCAGCGAGTCCTGCACCTGAGTCATCTCGGACTGTTCGGACTGACGGTGCTGCGTGAAGGCGCGGCGCAGACCGGGGTAGTCACGACGGCCCGCGGTCTTGCCCGCCCCACCCGGCGCCTCGACGCCGGCGACCACGTGCTGGGCCCACTGATCGAAGAGCGCCTCGGTGCGACGCGCGTCCTGGCGTGAGAGATCGAATGCATAGCGCCCGAAGTCGCGCAGCACGCCGCTCAGCGCATCGATGAGCTCGTCGACAGAAGCGGTCTGATTCATGACGAACCGGGAGCGTTGCAAACGGCTCTCCACGCCCGCGCGAAGACCTTGCGTGATCGCGCGCCTTGTGTGCTATGGGCCGCGCGCTCTCTTCACCCCTGAGGAATCAAGCTCATGAAACTCTCAAGACTCGCGGGTCTTGCCGGGTTGTTCCTGCCGGCGCTCGCTCTCGCCAGCGAGGCCAACCTCGTTCTCCCCGATCTCGCCAGCCAGCAGTTCCTCGGCCTCGACGGCAAGACGCTGCTGATGATCGGCATCGTCGTCTCGGCCCTGGGCCTCGTCTTCGGCGCGGTGCAGTACAGCCAGCTGAAGAACCTGCCGGTGCACAAGTCGATGCTCGAGATCAGCGAGCTGATCTACGAAACCTGCAAGCAGTACATGGTGACGCAGGGCAAGTTCATTCTCGTGCTCGAGCTGTTCATCGGCGCGGTGATCGCGGCGTACTTCTCGATGGCGCACGTCGACGGCAAGGCCGCCGAGTGGCCGACGGCCGTTCGCGTGTTGATCATTCTGGTGTTCTCGCTCATCGGCATCGCGGGCAGCTACGGCGTCGCCTGGTACGGCATTCGCGTGAACACCTTCGCGAACTCGCGCGCGGCCTTCGCCTCGCTCATGGGCAAGCCCTTCCCCACCTACGACATTCCGCTCAAGGCCGGCATGTCGATCGGCATGATGCTGATCTCGGTCGAGCTGCTGCTGATGCTCATGATCCTCGTGTTCGTGCCGCCCGAGCTCGCGGGCTCGTGCTTCATCGGCTTCGCGGTCGGTGAGTCGCTCGGCGCCTCGGCGCTCCGCATCGCCGGCGGCATCTTCACCAAGATCGCCGACATCGGCTCCGACCTCATGAAGATCGTCTTCAAGATCAAGGAAGACGACGCGCGGAACCCTGGCGTGATCGCCGACTGCACGGGCGACAACGCCGGTGACTCGGTTGGTCCTTCGGCCGACGGCTTCGAGACCTACGGCGTGACGGGCGTCGCGCTCATCACCTTCATCCTCCTCGCGGCGCCGAGCCCGGCGGTGCAGGTGCAGCTGCTGGTGTGGATCTTCGCCATGCGCGTGATGATGGTCGTCACCAGCTTCCTCTCGTACACGGTCAACAACGTCATTCAGAAGGGCCGCTACGCGAACGCCGACAAGATGAACTTCGAGCACCCGCTCACGCAGCTGGTGATCCTCACGTCGGTGCTGTCGGTCGCGGTCACGTTCATCGCGTCGTACCTCCTCATCCCCAACCTCAACGGCGACTCCACGATGTGGTGGAAGCTGTCGGCCATCATCACGTGCGGCACGGCGGCCGGCGCGCTGATTCCCGAGCTGGTGAAGGCGTTCACGTCGACCGAGTCGCGCCACGTGCGCGAGGTCGTCACGGCGTCGAAAGAAGGCGGAGCGTCGCTCAACGTCATCTCCGGTCTCGTCGCCGGCAACTTCTCTGGCTACTGGATGGGCGTCGTCCTCGTCGGCCTCATGGGCGCGGCGTACTGGGTGTCGATGCAGGGTCTCGGGCAGCTCTTCGTGCAGGGCGGCGTCGACCCCTCGCCCGTCTTTGCCTTCGGCCTCGTGGCCTTCGGCTTCCTCGGCATGGGCCCGGTCACCATCGCGGTCGACTCGTACGGCCCCGTGACCGACAACGCGCAGTCGGTCTACGAGCTCTCGCTCATCGAGACCGTTCCCAACATCAAGGACGAGGTGAAGAAGCAGTTCGGCTTCGAGCCCAACTTCGAGAAGGGCAAGGAGTACCTCGAGGAGAACGACGGCGCGGGCAACACGTTCAAGGCCACTGCCAAGCCGGTGCTCATCGGAACCGCCGTCGTCGGCGCGACCACGATGATCTTCGCCATCATCTTCTCCATCACGGGCGGCCTGAAGACCGACCTCAACCTGCTCTCGATCCTCCACGCCCCGTTCCTGCTCGGCCTCGTCATGGGCGGCGCGATGATCTACTGGTTCACGGGCGCGTCGATGCAGGCCGTTTCGACGGGCGCGTACCGCGCGGTCGAGTTCATCAAGCAGAACATCAAGCTCGAAGGCGTCGAGAAGGCGTCGGTCTCTGACAGCCGCAAGGTCGTCGAGATCTGCACGCAGTACGCGCAGAAGGGCATGTTCAACATCTTCCTCGCGATCTTCTTCGGCACGCTCGCCTTCGCCTGCTTCGAGACCTACTTCTTCATCGGCTACCTCATCTCGAGCGCGCTCTTCGGTCTGTACCAGGCCGTCTTCATGGCGAACGCGGGTGGCGCGTGGGACAACGCCAAGAAGCTCGTCGAGACCGAGCTGAAGGCCAAGGGCACCGAGCTGCACGCCGCCACCGTCGTCGGCGACACCGTCGGCGACCCGTTCAAGGACACGTCGTCGGTCGCGCTGAACCCCGTCATCAAGTTCACGACGCTGTTCGGTCTGCTCGCGGTCGAGCTCGCCATCGAGCTTCGCAAGTCGAACGAGTCGGGCAACAACATCACCCTCGCGCTGGCGGCCATCTTCTTCGCCATCTCGGCCTTCTTCGTGTACCGGTCGTTCTACGGCATGCGCATCGAGTCGGGCGTGAAGGGCGACAGCGTGCCGGCGAGCACGGCCAAGGCCGCGGCCTAAGCCGTCAGCCTCGTCGTCGCAGTCACGGGCTTCGTTCCTTCGGTGGGACGAAGCCCGTTGTCTTTCTGGCGAGCGCAGGCGAAGACTTGCCCGGCATGGCGCGACGGCGAAAGCGGGTGGTGATGGCGCGACTCTCGACACACGAGGAGCATGGCGCCCGCACCTTCGATCTCGAGTTCTGGAGACGCGCGGGCTCCGAAGCGCGCATGGCCGCAGCGTGGGAGCTGGTGAAGCACTACGTCGAGGTGTGCGGTGGCGAATCGAGTGAACTCCGACTTCAGAGACATCGTGAGCGCCTTGTCATCAGAGGGGGCGCGATACCTCGTCGTCGGCGGAATGGCCGTCATCGAGCACACTGAGCCTCGCTACACGAAGGACCTCGACCTCTGGGTGGAGCCGTCTCGAGCGAACGCTGGGAGGGTCTATCGGGCGCTCGAGCGATTCGGCGCTCCGCTCCAGAGCCTGCGCGTCTCTGACCTGATGAACGAAGAGATCGTCTACCAGATGGGAATCGAGCCAGTTCGTGTCGACATTCTCACCAGCCTCGTTGGGCTCGAGTTCGACGCCTGCTGGGAGCGCCGCACGACGACGAAATGGGGCAAGACCGCCGTCAACGTGCTGTCGGCGCGCGATCTCGTCGAGAACAAACGACGGGTGGCCCGCCCACAGGATCTCCTCGACGTCGAGCGACTCAAGCCCCTCCTCGGCAAGCCCCGCCGGAAGCGGTGAGGACTCAGCTCGTCCGGGTCGTCACCAGCTCGACCTCACGGCTCGGCTTTCGCTCTGGCACCGGCTCGAGCGTCGGGTGACTGGTGCTCGTGGGCCCCAGATTTCCCTGTGAGGTGGCGGTCGCCGACTTTGGCTTCCACACCTTGATGCGCTCGAGCCGCGGGCCATCTTTCGAGTGCACGACGAACGTGAAGCCGGCGTGGGTGAAGCGGTCTCCCGCCTCGGGAATGACGCCGGCGAGGTGCGAGACGAAGCCTCCGAGGGTCTCGAACTCGCCCTCGGGGAAGGTGAAGTTGAACGCCTTCGCGAACTCGCCGCGCTCGAGCATGGCATCGACGAGCACGCTGCCATCGGGCTGCTTCTCGAACGGGCTCTGGGCCTCGTCGAACTCGTCGCCGATGTCGCCGACGATCTCGCGCAGAATGTCTTCGAGGGTGACGATGCCCGAGAAGCCGCCGTACTCGTCGACGACCACCGCCATGTGAATGCGCTGCTTCTGCATGTCGCGCAGCAGGTCGCCGATGGGCTTCACCCACGGCACGTAGACGGCCGGCCGCAGCAGGTCCTGCAGCAGAATGAGGTCGGGGTTCTGCATCAGCGGCACGATGTCGCGCACGTGGAGGATGCCCACGATGCTGTCGATGCTCTCGCGGTACACCGGAATGCGCGAGTGGCCCTGCTCGGCGATCGACTGGAAGATCTCGGTCATCGGCGTCGACGCTTCGATGGCCACCACGTCGGTGCGCGGCACCATCACGTCACGGCACGTCTTGTCCGACAGGCGGAAGATGGAGCGGATCAGCTGCGGCGCGCCGCGATCGACCTCTTCGTTCTGCGCTTGCCGAATGAGCTGCTTCTCGAGCTCCTCGAGCGGCGGCGGTGGCGGCACGAACGTCACCTTCGCGTTGAACAGGCCCAGCACGACGTTGATGGGCAGCACCAGCACCCGCACCATCGGCGCCAGCACCGACGAGACGCCGAGCGCGAGCCACGAGAAGCCCAGCGCCCACGACTCGGGGTTCTGAATCGCGAACGACCGGAACGAGACGTCGACGACCGTCGCGAACATGGCCACCAGGAGCGCCGAGACGAGCGGCGTCAACATCACCCAGGCGCCCGCGTCGGCCGGGCTGAAGACGAGATCGAGCATCTTGGGAGGCACCAGCACGCCGATGGCCGCGCCCATGAAGCCCAGCAGCACCATGCCCGAGCGCAGCGCCGCGGCGGTCGCCTCGACGTCGAGCTTCAGCTTCAGCAACCGCCCGCCACGGCGCGGGTGCTCCTTCGCCAGCGCCTTCACGCGAACGTCTGACAGTGACTGCAGCGCCGCCTCGACGGCAGCCAACAGGCCGCGGGCGGTCAGCAGCACCGCCAACACCACCCACATGGCCCAGGTCGACATCGCAACGCTCAATCTAACTGACTTGCCCGCCCCTCCCCACTCGCCTACTCGGCAGCCATGGAAGGGGCTGAAAACAGACGCTAAGAGGGGGCGGTGCGACTCGCGCTCACCCTGCTGCTGACAATCGGCTCCGCAGCCTCGGCGTGGCCCGTCGACTGGGTGCACGACGTCGAGCCGGGCAAGGAGCGCTTCGTGAAGCTGCCCAGCGTCGACTGGTGGCAGCTCGACGACCCCAAGGTTGCCTCGGTCGAGTGGCTGGCAGACTCGAACGAGCTGCTGCTCTCGGGGCTGAAGCCGGGCAGAGCGCTGGTGCTGCTGGGCGCGCAGGGAAAGGTGGCCGTCTGGCGACTGCGCGTGGGAGGCAAGCCCGTGCAGGACGAGAAGGTGAGCGCGGCCGCGGCAAAGGCCTGCCCCGACCTCAAGTGGACACCGCTCGAGGACGTAAAGCTGACGGTGACGGTGCACAACGACGCGTGCCGGCAGGCGCTGCTGGCCCTCTTTCAGACCGACGCGGTCGAGGCCCGCGCCATCGAGCTGACCTGGTCGCAAGAGGCGCTCCAGTCGCAGCTGAAGGAGCTGCAGAAGGCGTTCGAGACGGTCGCGAAGGGAAAGGTCGCTGCGAAGTACGTCGGCGCCGGTCTCGTGCTGAGCGGCACCGTCAGCGAAGCCGAGTACCGCAAGGTGTTGTGGGAAGTGCTCAAGCGGTCGCTCGGCCGGTTCGCGCTCGACGATCAACTGACGGTGCAACCTGCAGCCGACGCGGGCGCCCGCTGACCCGTCTTCCTGCGCCTAAAAAAGCCGCGGGAAAATGCCCGGAATCCTCGTCGGGCCATCTGCATCCTCTCCAACGAACGCGCGCCGCATGTCGCGAGCGCCGAACCCGAAGGAGCACACCATGCTGACCAAGATTCTCCCCAACAACGAACACACCATCGAGCGCGTGCTGCGCGTGGTGGTCGGTCTGGGCGCGCTGAGCACCGTCTTCGTGGGTCCCCAGTCGAACTGGGGCCTGCTCGGCCTCATCCCCCTGGCGACCGGCCTCATCGGCAGCTGCCCCATCTACACGGCCCTCGGCTTCAGCACGGCCGGCAAGAAGTAGCCGATGACGGGCTGCTCGCGCTGAGCAGCGACTTCGACCATGGTGGAGCCATGCGCGACGAGGCGGTTCTCGTACAGCAGGCCGTGGCGGGTGACGCGGCGGCCTTCTCTGCGCTGGTGACGATGTGGCGGGCTCCGGTGTTCCGCTTCGCGCGACGGCTGCTGCACGACGACGCCGCCGCCGAAGACGTGCTGCAAGACACCTTCCTCACCGCCCACCAGCGGCTCTCGACCTGGCGTGGCGAAGGCTCGTTCAAGAGCTGGCTGTTCGCGGTCGCTCGCAGCCAGGTGTTGATGCAGCAGCGACGGCGGGTCGGCGAGCCGAAGACGTACGAGCCGATGGAGTCTCTGCCCGAGCTCGGCGCGGAAGCGGGCTGGGGCCAGCAGATGGACCCGCAGCTGCTCACCGAGCGCCTCGAGCAGCACACGTTGTTCGAGCACGCCCTGGCCTCGATGGACTCGGAGGAGCGCGAGGTGCTCATGCTGCGCGACGTCGAGGGGTTGTCGGGCGAAGAGACCGCGGCGGCGCTCGGCTTGACGCTCGCTGCGATGAAGAGTCGACTCCACCGCGCCCGGTTGCGACTGGTCGCTGCCGTGAAGAAAGGAGCCTGAACGATGAGCGCACCAAAGACCGTCGCCGGGCTCGATTGTTTCGAAGTGCTGGCGCAGCTGTCGGACTACCTCGACGGCGAGCTGAACCAAGGTGACAAGGCGAAGATCGAAGCGCACCTCGCCGGCTGCGCGGAGTGCACCCGCTTCGGCGGAGAGTTCGGCGCCGTGGTGAAGGCACTGCGCGCCCGGCTCGCCGACGACGAGGTTCCGGAGTCAGCTGCCCGGAAGCTCGACGGCGTTCTGCCGGCCTGACCTTCAACGCTCGTCGCTGCGGAGTCGAGCGCGAGCTGACGTTCGGCCTCGCAACCTGCCGGCTCGGAGTCCGACCAGTCGGGTCGAGCCGGCTGGTCTCGACGACACTCCACGACGAAGCGAGCCCTCCCGAAGGTACTCGACATCGCCCAACGAAAAAGGCCGGGAACCCGAGGGCTCCTGGCCTTTCGTCACTTCGAGAATGGCTGCGAATCAGCCGCGCTGAATGCGCACGTACAGGCGGCGCAGGTCTTCGTTGATCTTCACGAAGTCGGTCTTGCCCTTCTCGTCCTTCAGCTGCTTCTCGAGGTCGGGGAGAATGCCCTTCGCGGCCTTCATGGCGTCGGCGTTGTCGTTCACGAGCCAGTCGGTGGCCTGAATGATCGAGAGGCGCGCGTCGAGGTTCTGCTCCTTGAGGCGCTTGAAGAGCTCGGGCGCGAACGCCGCGTTGTTGCCGCGGCCCACTTCGGCGGCGGCGCGCTCACGCACGGTGTCGTTCTTGTCGTCGAGCTTCTTGGCCCAGCAGGCCGCGTCGGTCTTGCACTCGCCCGAGGCCAGCAGCCGCGCCTTGTGCTGGGCGACGCGCTCGACGTGACGCTTGATGGCGCCCTCGACGCCGTTCTTGCAGTCAGGGTGGCTCTCTTCTTCGCCCTTGCAGCCCGCCTCGGTCTTCTTGCCCTCTTCGGCCGTCGCCTTGTCGAAGGCGGCGATGTCTTTGTCGGTGCCCATCATGGTGATGCCGCGCATGATCTCGTCGCGCGCGTCCCAGTACGGGGCCTTGCCGAGGAAGGTGATGAGCGCAGGCACGCCTTCGGAGTTGCCGATGCGCACGAGCGCGAAGACACACTCACGCACGACGCCGGCGTCGGTCTTCGCGTCGGTGACCAGCGCAGAGAGCGGCTTGACGGCGTTCTTCGAGCGCATGCGGCCGAGCGCGTCGGCGGCGCGGCCCTGCAGAATCGCGCGAATGTCGTCGTAGTCGGTCTTGGGGTTCAGCATGGCGAGCAGCGCCTTCTCGGCCCGCATGTCGTGAAGGTCGCCGAGCACCTGGGCGGACTTGGCCTGGAGCGCGACGTCCTTGATGTTGTTCTTCGCGGCCCACTCGTACATCGCCTTGTCGGAGCCATCGAGCACGGGCAGCAGCGCGTCGGCGGCGGGCGTGCCCATCTGGTACAGCGCGAACGAGGCCTCGAGGTAGAAGCTGACGCCCTTGCGCTCCTTGAACATCGCCTTCACGAGCGTGGGCACTGCGCGTTTGTCGCCGATGTTGCCGAGCGCGATGATGGCCTTCTTGGTGACGAAGGTCTCCTGCGTGTCGTCGGAGGCGATCTTGTCGAGCGCCTCGAAGCCCTCTGGAGCGCGGATTTCGCCGAGCCCGTCGATGGCCGCGAGCACGGTGTAGTTGTCCTTCACGCCGAGCAGCTTCACGAGCGTGGTGGCGGCCTTGGGGCTGCCGATGTTGCCGAGCGCGTTGGCGATCTCCTTGTCGAGGCCCTTCTCGTCGGTGTCGCCGGGCGCGAAGACGATGGCGTTGGTGAGCGCGTCGATGCTGGTGTCGCTCTTCGCCTCGCCGAGCACACGTGCGATGTCGCGGCGAACCTCGGCCGACTTCTCGGCGTTGAGCCGGTCGTGCAGCATGGGCAGCATCGCCGGGCTCATGTGCTTCTCACGCAGCTCTTCGATGGCCTTGAGCTTCTCCTTCTTGCCCTTGGCGCCCTCGATGCGCTTCGACCAGTACTCCGGCGTCGTCGGGTCGCCTTTGCACCCCGAGACGACGAGCATCAGCGCCAGGCCTGCGACTGCGAGCAACGAACGCATGAGAACCCCCAGACGGGTGTGAGAAACCGCCCGCCTCGTATGCCTGCCCATCTGCCGGGTCAACGAACACCTGCCTCAAGCCCGCGAAATGACAAACCGCGTCGGGATGTAGGAAATGTGCGCAACCTTTCCCCACATCGTCCGACACTCTGATCGAGCCATGACCATCAAGATCCAGCGTGGGCGGCAGTTCCTTGCGGGTGAAGTGACGACGCAGCTCTTCGACCAGAAAGGCAAGGCAGGCACGTACCTGGCGCAGGCGTCGGCGAAGCTCGTGGCGCAGCAGCTTCAGGTGCAGCTCGAGGGCCCGGCGGGCGCGGTGAAGCTCGCCACGGCTGACGACTGGTCGAAGTTTCTCTCCGAGCACGCGGGCACTTCCGAGCAGACGAAGAAGTTCGCCGACTCGTTCGGCATCACGTTTCACGACTTCGTCAACGCGCTCGACGACGCGGCGGCCTCCGACGCGAAGGGCCTGACCCTCGACCTGCGGCCCACGAGTGAGCTCGCGAAGGCGCTCTCGCTCGACACCGTCGACGGCGACTACGCCACGAAGGCGGCCGCGGGCACGAAGCTGAACCTCACCGGCGAAGGAGGCGTCACCGACGTCGCCGAGGTCGCGGGCACGGCCACCATCGGCCCCGACATTCTCGCCACGCCCATCGGCAGCGACTGGGAGCGCGACCGCACGGAGCAGGAGGCGTGGGCCGACTTCAAGGTGAAGGACGGCTCGAACAAGATCTTCCGCACCACCAACGGCAGCGAGGTCTTCAACAAGCTGCACAAGCCGAAGTGGGACGACCCCGAGGCGATGGCGCTGGTCGACGCGTTCACCATGCCGATGCACCTCGAGATCTCCGAGACGAAGCCCGACGGCACGGCGGTGTTCCAGGACAAGGACGAGATGTTTCGCGAGACGTACTTCGACGATCGCAGCGGCGCGCTCGGCAAGGCCGGCGCCTCGGTTCGGGCCCGCGTGCGCTTCGACGACAAGGAGCCCTTCCCCGTTCGCCGCGTGCTGATTCAGGCGAAAGAGGGCCGCGAGGTGACCGGCGAGTCGTCGGCGGTGCACAAGTTCGAGAAGCGCTTCGAGGGCACCTGGTCGGCTGACGAGATGAAGGCGCAGGAGCTGCTCAAGACCGGCAAAGACACCGACGGCACGAGCCCGCTCAAGGTGGCGCAGATGCTCTACAAGCTCGCGAAGGACAAAGGCACGTTGCCCGCCGACGAGAACCTGCGGCTCGAGCCCAAGACCATCGTGCTGCAGAAGCGCCGCCGCTCGCACATGGTGTTCGCGAACGTGTCAGAGGTGAAGGCGACGCGCTCCGAGGTGCAGAAGGAGATCGACACGCGCAAGGCCGCGAACCAGCCGATCCCCGAGGCGCTGCAGAAGTACGCCGACAAGCTCGACCAGCAGATCGCCTTCCTCGGCGACGCGAGCGCGCTCTTGAGCAAGTACGGCAATTACATGCCGTCGAACACCGACGGCTTCATCATCTCGGCCGACCGCTACTCCGTGTACGACCCGTCGGCCCGCAAGGCGCAGCCCAACGACATCGATGACGAGGGTGGTCGCGTCGGTCGAGGCCTGCACCTCGAAGCCGAGTGGGACACGGCGTCGTCGGACCCGTTCGAGAAGGCGATGAAGAGCATCAAGGACAAGCTCGCTGCCACGCCGCCGCCGGCGAACCAGGCCGAGCTCGAGGCCGACCTCGCGAAGCTGCAGGGCATGGCGAAGACGATTCGCAAGGACGTCTCGAGCGCCGTCGAGCTGATGAAGCAGAAGATGGTCGGTGCCGGGCTCGAGCTCGACGACAAGAAGTTGTCGAAGGAAGAGCGCGCCAGCGGCTTCATGGACGACAAGAAGCGCCCGGTCTTCTGGCTCTGAAGCTGGTGTAAGGCGTGCGCATGCCGCGCATCGTGTTCATGGGCACGCCGCCCTTCGCCGTGAAGTCGCTCGAGGCCTGTCTGGGTCTCGGAGAAGTCGTCGCCGTCGTCACCCAGCCCGACAAGCCGAAGGGCCGCGGGCAGGAGATGGCGTATTCGGCGGTGAAGACGTTCGCGCTCGAGAAGAACCTGCCGGTGCTGCAGCCGGTGAAGATCCGCGGCACCGACTTCGCGGAGCAGCTGCGCGCGCTGAACGCCGATGTGGCCGTGGTCACCGCGTACGGAAAGATTCTGCCGAAGGACGTGCTCGACACGCCCAAGCATGGCTGCGTGAACGTGCACGCGTCGTTGCTGCCGCGGTTTCGGGGCGCCGCTCCGATTCAGTGGGCCATCGCCTCGGGTGACGCGAAGACCGGCGTCTGCCTGATGCGCATGGACGAAGGCATGGACACGGGGCCGGTCATCGATCGCGCCGAGCTGCCGATTGGTCCCACCGATACCTCTGCGACCCTGCACGACGCGCTCGCGCTGCTGGGAGGAGACGTGCTCCGCCGCGCCCTGCCCCGCTATCTCGCTGGCGAGCTCCAGCCCGTCGCGCAGCCGAGCGAGGGCGTGGTGATGGCGCCGATGATCAAGAAGGAAGACGGAGCGCTCGACTTCACGAAGAGCGCGGCCGAACTCGAGCGTCGCCTGCGCGCCTTCACGCCGTGGCCTGGCGCGTTCACCAAGCTCGAAGGAGCGCTCTTCAAAGTGCACGCCGCTGCGGTCGCGAACGGAAAAGGCGAGCCCGGAACGATTCTGGCCGCGACGAACGCCGGCATCGAGGTCGCGTGCTCCGAAGGATCTCTGCTGCTGACCTCGGTGCAGCTCGAAGGAAAACGCGTGATGACGGCGCAGGACTTCCTCACCGGCAAGAAGCTGCTCGCCGGCACGCGCCCGTTCAGCTGAACGGCCGACCGTGAGCGAATCGCTGGCATTCGTCATGCCCCAACAATCCCCCGACGGGGCGTTGTTCCACGACGATGGTGCCTGACAAGCTGCGCGGCCATGCGCGCGTGCGTGGTGGGGGTCGTGCTGTTCGCAGGGTGTATCGATTTGAAGTTGCCTGAGCCTCCGGGTCCTCCGCAGCCCGGCGCGCTGAGCGGCAGGGTGGTGATCGCGCAGCCAGGTCGCAGCGACCGCGTGCCGCTGAAAGACGCCGAGATCGTGCTGCTCGGCAGCGGGCTCGCGACGACCAGCGATGCCACAGGCGCGTTCCTGCTCTCGGGCATCACGAAGCAGGCCGGCAAGGTGCTGCTGCGGGCCGACGTCGATCGCAACGGTACGTTCGAGAAGCAACGGTTGCTCTCGCTCGAGGCGTTGCAGGCAGGTCCGGGCAAGTCGCTGAGCCTTGGAGACGTGCTCCTGAGCGACAACGCGCGCCTCGAGGGGAGGGTGCTGCGAGGCGATGCGCCGGGCGCACGAGGTCACGCCGGCTCGCTCGCGTTCGTGCCTGAGGGTCCTTTCAGTGCGCTCACGGCGGACGACGGCACGTTCGTCTTCAACGAGCTGCCTGAAGGTGCCGCCACCATCAGCGTGTTTCGAGCCGGCTACCGAGCGCGGGAGATCGGTGAGGTGCAGCTTTCGTCGGGCCAGACGCTCACGCTCAGAGATGTGACGCTGCTGCCGGTCGACGCAGCCGAGGTGCGATCCGTTCGTCTGTCGGGCCGAGTGGTTCCGCTCCCGGAGACCGACACGAGCAGCGCGTCAGTCGAGCTCAGTGATGGCACGTCTGCGCCACGCAGCACGAATGTGTCGCCCAGTGGTGAGTTCTCGTTCACCACCAGCCAGGGCCTCTACACGGTGACGGTTCGCCTCGCGGGTTATCGAACGGCGGTCGTTTCGAATGTGGTGGTTCAGAGCGTCGATCGCGACCTCGGCTCGATCGTCATCACGAGCGGAAGCGGCACGGTCGGCGGGACTGGCGGCGGCTCGGCCGGTGGAAACACGGCGGGTGGAAACACGGCGGGTGGAAACACGGCTGGTGGAAACACGGCTGGTGGAAACACGGCTGGTGGAAACACGGCTGGTGGAAACACGGCTGGCGGAAAC
>JAACJQ010000366.1 GCA_016879935.1 Archangiaceae bacterium
GCCAGAGCAACATCGTTGCCATGACGTGCCAGTCGTGACGTCCGTGGAAGTTCAAAGGGTTCCGAATGGTCAGGCTTCTTCGTACTCTGTCTCGGGTGGCAGGGGCTTGCCCTCTGACTCTGCCTTGAGGGCTTCCAGATGCCGGAAGATCGTGCGGGGATCCACGCCGAGATCCTTCGCCGTCTTCGTGCGGTTCCCGTTGTTCCGCTCCAGCACCTCGTTGATGTACCGCTTCTGGAACTCTTCCTTGGCCGCGGCGAGCGGAAGAATCGGCGGAAGGTTCTCGGGCCGCAAGTCGAGGTCCTCGGGGCCGAGCAACGGCTTGTCGGCGAGCACGGCGGCCTTCTTGATGCGGTTCTCGAGCTCTCGAATGTTGCCGGGCCAGTGGTACTTCTTCATCGCGACGGTGCCGTTTGGCGCGAAGCCGCGGGCCTTCGAAGCGAACTCCTTCGAGTAGCGGTTCAGGAAGAAGCGCGAGAGGGTGATGATGTCGTCGCCGCGATCGCGCAGTGGCGGAAGCTTGAGCGTCACCACGTTGATGCGGAAGTAGAGGTCTTCGCGGAAGGTGTTCTTCCGCACCTCGTCTTCGAGGTTCTTGTTGGTGGCCGCGACGATGCGAATGTCGACGGGCTCGGGGCGGTTGTCGCCGACCTTGTAGACGACCTTCTCCTGCAGGGCGCGCAGGAGCTTCACCTGCAGCTGCACCGGCATCTCGCCGATCTCGTCGAGGAAGAGCGTGCCTCCGATCGCCGCCTGGAAGCGGCCGAGCTTGGTGGCGACGGCGCCGGTGAACGCGCCCTTCACGTGACCGAAGAGCTCGCTCTCGAGCAGGTTCTCGGGAATCGCGCCGCAGTTGATCGAGATGAACGGGCCCTTCGCGCGAAGGGAGTGCCGGTGGATCTCGCGCGCGATCAGCTCCTTGCCGGTGCCGGTCTCTCCGATGATCAACACGCTGATGTCGGTGGGCGCGATCTTGTCGATGCGGCGGTAGACGTCGCGCATGCCGGGGCAGGCGCCGACGATGTCTCCGTAGGTGTACTCCTCGATGCGGTTCTTCAGCTCGACGTTCTCGAGCTTGAGCTCGTTGACCAGCATCGCGTTCTGCACGAGCAGCGACGCCTGGCCGGCAAAGATCGTGAGCGTGTCGAGCGCCTTCTTGTCGAAGCGGTTCACCAGGCGATCGTTGCCGACGTAGATGACGCCGAAGACCTCGCCCTTATGCATGAGCGGCGCGCACATGACCGAGAGCAGCTTCAGGTTCACCACCGATTCGGAGGCGTTGAACTCGGGGTCGTCGAGCGCATCGGCGATGATCAGCGGCTTCTGCGACTTGATCACCCGCGCGACGATGGAGTCCGACACGCGCTCGATGGCGTCTTCGATCGTCTCGCGCTGCAGGTTGCGCGCGACCTTCACGCGCATCTGATTCGACTCCATCAGAATGAGGAAGCCCTTGTCGGCGCGGGTGACGTCGATCACCTCGTCCATCAGGCCTTCGAGGGTGCGATCGATCTCGTAGGAAGAGAGCAGGCGCTCCGAGAACGCGGTGAGGCGGCGAAGGGCGGCGAGCTCACGGCCGGGAATGCCGGGCTGCTCCTGCGTCGAGGCGTCGGGGTTGCCCGAGTCGCTGCGCGTGAACTTGGTGGTCGAGAGCGCGGGCTGGGCCATCGGAGCGTTGCCCAATGAGAACGCGAGCTCGGTCTCGCCGACCTTCACGATGTCGTTCGCGTTGAGCGCCGACTCGTCGGTCTTCTTTCCGTTCACGAAGAACGAGGTCTCGCCGCCGGCCTTGTAGCCGGTGCCGTCGAAGATGATCGCGAAGGCGGTCTCGGGCACGCCGGGATCGTCGAGGACGATGTCGTTGTCGCCCGAGCGCCCGATGCTCGTCACACGCTTGAGCAGGTTGACCGAGCGGCTGGTCCCCTGGGGGCTCTTGATGGTGAGGCTGGCCATGGTGCGTCCTTCTTGGTGAGTCGGTTCGTCAGAAAGTGATGGTGATGCCGGCGTACGCGCCGCCGGGCAGGGGAGTGATTTGGAGCCGGGTCGTCGGTGTTTCGCGGGTCTCTTTCACGCGGTCGCCGGTGTGGTGGAGCACGGCGTCGATCACGCCCAGCGCGTACGCGAGGTAGAAAGCGCCGCCGCTGCTCCACTTCACGACCCGCCAGGCATCGCGTTGCCCGACGGCCGAAGCGGGAATGCCCTTGCGGGTGAGCTCGAAGAGGCCCGTCGGCGTGAGGCGATCGGTCAAGGTGTCGATCTGCTCGGTCTTCAGGCCCTCGATCGCCCAATAGGCGACGATGCTGGTGACGGCCGTGATGCCCTGGCTGATCGCGAAGACGATGCCCCACTCGGTGCGCTCCTGCAGGAACTGGCCGGCGCCGAAGGGCAAGAAGTTCATCCACATCGGGCGGCGCTCGATGGTGACGATGCGGCGGGTGGCGCGTTCTTCGTCCTGCTTCTTCTTTTCTTCGGCCGCGCGTTTCTGCTGCTCGGCGCGCACCTGGAGCAGCTGACGAACCAGCGCGAGCTCATCGGCGTTCTCTTTTCTCACCTGCTCGAAGAGGCGAATCGCAGGCGGCGGAGCGACGAACGGATCGAGCACGTAGTCAGGGTTCAGCCGCAACAACGAGATGAAGCTCTCTTTCGCCGCGCTCGTATCGCCGAGATTGAACGACGCGAGACCCGCAATGCGATGCAGCTCGACGCGCTGCGGGTCGGTGAAGTTGGTGATCGAGAGCGCCTTGCGAACCAGCGACACGGTCTCGGCGTACTTGCCGGCGTCGAACATGGCCTTGGCGAGCTCGAGCTCACGCTCCGGAGAGGTCTGTGCGAACGCGGACGACCCCATCAACATCGCGATGGCGAGCAGGCGAAGCACCTTCAAGGCTGCCTCCGCACGACGAGCAGCTTGCCCGGCTGAATGCGCGCGACGTCTTGTGCGATCGTCTCGCCCCGCAGCATCACCGTGTAGCGAACGTCATGCGCCATCGCGCGGCGACCTTCGGGCGGAGTGGTAATGCGGAAGGGAAGCGAGAGCGACTCCTGGGCGGTGCGGGTCTCGGCGCCGATCTGCACCACGGCCTCGGGCGGGAATCCATCGAACGACAGCATCGAGGGCTTGAGCGGCGCGACGAGGGTGATGGGCTCCTGGCCGGCAGCGATCGTCACCGTGCGGGCGACGCCGGCCGACTCGCAGTCATCGCACGTCACCAGAAGTCGGTGATCGCCCACGGGGAGCTTCAACCGATGCATCGCGAGCGCGTCGCCGGACTTGTTCTCGCCATCGACGGTGAGAAAGCCGAACGGTCGAACGATCACCTGCACGTCGACGACGGTTGCAGTTGGAGTCGGCGGTACCTCGACGCGCTTGTCGGGAGGCGGCTTCGTTCCATTGCCGTTCTTCACGACGACCGTGGGCTTCACGCCCGCGTCGATCACCACCGGCTCGGGAACGCCGGCATCGACCTCGATCTTCGGAACCTCGACGACGGGCACTCCGGGCCACTTCACGCTCGTGAGCACGACGTCTTGCGGCCCGAACGGCAGCTCCAGCTTCGGTTCGGGGGCCAGTGACGCGAGCTGCACGCCCTTCAGACCCGCCATGCCCACGATGAACGCAACGCCACCCATCATCGCCACACGAATCAGGCGCTTGGTGCGTTGCTCCCGCAGCTTGCGGGCCTTCATCGCGTCGAGGAGTTGAGTCGCGCGCTCGTTCGTCGGGTCGTGGGCGAGGACCTGATTGAGCGCCGACAACGCGCGGGCCGACTTCTTCTCGGCGATCAGCTTCTGCGCGCGCTCGAGCAGCGTGCCGGTGATGCGCGCCTCGACCTCTTTGCGGTAGCCCTTCGAGTCGAGGAAGAACTTCGGCAGCTCTTCGTGCGGGCGGGTGAGGCCCAGATCGGCGAGGTACGCGGCGAGCGCGTCGCGCAGCTTTCCGGCGGTGGGGTAGCGATCACCGGGTTGCCGTTGCAGACAGTTGCCGATGATCTCGGTGAGCTCGTCGGAGCACGTCGGCACGGTCTGCCGCGGGTCTTCGTAGACGCAGTCGAGAATGCGCTTGAGGGTCGCGGTCGTGTTCGGCGCCGAGAACGGGAGCTTCCCGGTGACGAAGAGGTACAGCATCGTACCGAGCGAGAACACGTCGGCCTCGGCGCCTGACTCTTCGCCTTCGATGATCTCGGGCGCCATGTGGGCGGGGCTGCCGACGAGCGCGCCCGTCATCGTCATCTTCTCGTCGCGATCGAGGATCTTCGCGATGCCGAAGTCGGTGAGCTTGATGACGCCGTCATCGCGCACCATCACGTTCTCGGGCTTGAGATCGCGGTGCAGCACGCCAGCGTCGTGTGCGTGGGCCAGCGCTCCGGCGATCTCGTGCATCACCATCGCGGCGATCTCGGGAGGCGACAGCGGCTCGCCCGAGATGAACTCACGCAGTGTCTTGCCGCGAATGTACTCGGTGACGATGTACGCGTCGGCCGAGTCTGCGCCCGAGAAGTCGTACACCTCGAGAATGTTCGGGTGATGCAGTCGGGCGACCGCCCGCGCCTCACGATCGAGCCGCTTTCGGCTCTCGGGCTTTCCCGCGAGGTGCGTGTGCAGCACCTTCACCGCGACTTCACGATCGAGCGCGGTGTCGAGGCCTTTGTAGACGACGCTCATGCCGCCCTGGCCGAGCTGCTCCAGGATTCGATAGCGGCCGATCTGGCGTCCGACGAGCGACACGAGCGATCAATCTCCGAAGCTGATGCCCATCGAGCGGGCCATGCGAACCTTGTCGCCGTGCGGCTCGACGTGGCGCTCCTTGCGCGACTCGGCCAGCGAGGTGAACTGCAGCCTTCCGTCACGCAGACAGACCATGTGATCCCACCGCTGCTCGCGAATGAGATCGAGCACCATCGCGCCGTACATGGTGGCGAGCACGCGATCGGCTGCGCTCGGCGTTCCACCACGCTGCAGGTGGCCGAGCACCGTCACGCGAATCTCGGCGTCGATGTGCGGCGCGAGGAGATCGGCGAGCACCTTGCCCGAGCCTCCCAGCCGAACCACGCCGCGCCCTGGAATTTCTTCGGCCTTCTGCAGCACCGCGACGGAGCCACCGAACGGGTACGCGCCTTCGCTCACCGCCATGATCGAGAACTTCGAGCCACGCGCCGCGCGGTCCTTGAGCTTCTTCACGACCGCTTCGACCTTGTACGGAATCTCGGGGATGAGGATGACGTCGGCGCCGCCCGCGATGCCGCCTTCGAGTGTGAGGAAGCCGGCGTTGCGGCCCATGATCTCGACGATCATCACGCGCTGGTGCGCTTCGGCCGTGCTGTGCAGACGATCGATCGCCTCGGTGATGATGCCGGCCGCGGTGTCGAAGCCGAAGGTCTGATCGGTGCCCGACAGATCGTTGTCGATCGTCTTGGGGCAGCCGACGACGTTCATGCCCTTCAGCGCGAGCTGATGTCCGATCGAGAGCGTTCCATCACCGCCGATGACGACGAGCCCGTCGAGGCCGAGCTCGCGATAGCGCTTGAGCGCGATGTCGGAGCGATCGACTTCATGCATCTTTCCTTCGTGCCGCTCGGGGTACTTGAACGGGTTCGCCTTGTTCGACGTGCCGAGAATCGTCCCGCCTTTCGGCAAGATGCCGCGCACCTGATCGAGCGTGAGCGGCTCGGTGAGGCGTGGCTCCATCAACCCTTCGTACCCATTGAGGATGCCAACGAACTCGTGGCCGAACTCGAGCACGCCACGACGCACGAGCGCCCGCAGCACCGCATTGAGTCCGGGACAATCTCCACCCCCGGTCAGCACACCAAGTCGCACTGCACCCTCCAGCAAAAGAACGGCAGAAACGTCACGAGAGGGCTGGAGCCTATGGCGTAGTCGTCACGTTTCGCCAGCGCGTTGTGACAGGGCCGTCAGGGGTGGGTGACACCCGAGGCACGGTGCGTCAGCTGCGTTTGCGCGCGCCAATGCGGCTCAAGATCTCGCCGAGCACGGCTTCACGATGTCTCGTTGGAGCAGAGGGGCGCGGCGCGGAGGCCTGCGCGAGGGTGAAGAGCTCCTGCATGCGCTCCTTCACGAGCTCGTTGTCGGGGCGCGCGGCGAGCAGCTTTCGGTATGCGGAGATCGCTCCGCCGTAGTCGCCAACAGACGCCAGGCGCTCAGCCTCTTCCGTCGCCGATCGCGGAGCACCTTCAGGCTCGGCCTTGAAGTTCGACTTCGCGTTCATCAGCTCGGCGGGCTGCAGCGATTCTTCGAGCTCGGCGATGCGGTTCTTGAGCGTCGTGTCCTCGGGGAACGCCGCCGCCAGCTCACGGTAGAGCGAGAACGCCTCCGACAGCTCGCCACGACGAAGGCACCGCTCAGCGCGGGACTCGAGAGCGTGTCGATCGGCCGGCGTCACGGCGCGCAGGTTGTTCCGGTTTCACCACCCACGCAAGACGACGGCTCAGCGCTTCGGCGCGGGTGGCGGAGGCGCGGGCTTCGGCCGATGCAAAGGACACGTTCCTCCGCTGCACGTGCATGCCGCTTCGCAGTTCGGCTGACCGCACGAACAGGGAGCCGGTTTCGGATCTTCGGCGAACGAGGCGAAGGGCAGGGCGAGAGCGATGACGAGCAACCAGCGCATGGCCCTGAGACGCACGAACCAGCGATTTGGATACAGCTGGTGGACCGAAAGTTCGAAACGCGCGAGATCTTCAAGGGTGACGCTGGCCTGGCCAATCATGTTGTTGCTCGGAGCGGGTGATTTGCTGGGGCCTCCGCTTCGGCAAGACGGGCTGACGGTGCGGCCGCCCCGCGAGTTTCGTCTGGCCCGAATGGACCTGTTTCACGGCACTCGCGTGATCGGCGTCGGCTCGAAAGAGGGCGCTGCGCGCTACCTGAGCGCCGCACTGATGGACGGCGATGCCGAAGACGCATCGACGATGCTGGTGTCGGTGATCGAAGAGCCGTTGCGGTTGGGGCCGAACGCGCGCGACGACGCGGCGAACGTGGTGATGAAGCACCTGCGCGACGAGCTGGGGCTCGAGTTCACACTGGAGCGGGCTGACGTGGTCTCAGGCAGCGCTGCGCGCGTCGAAGTGCGCGGCTCCGTTCGCGAAGGGGCCCAGCTGCGCAAGGTGCTGGTCGCGCTCTACGCCGGAGACTCTCGGCGCGCCGTCGTGCTGTTCAGCGTTCCTTCCGGCCGATGGGACGGGCTGGTGCCCGCGCTCACGGAGTCGCTTGAGTCGATGCGGGTCGATCAGGCCGCGGGCCCGTCGAAGTCGTTGTCGATCGCCTTCGCGGTGCTCGTCGGCGCGGCGTTGCTCGCGTCGGTCGGTGTGTGGCGCCGAAGGCTCGCGCGCCGCGCCGCAGCTCAGGCTTGAACGACTCGCAATTCGATCAGGCGAATCGGTTCGACGCGAGAAACCACGAACACGACGCGTGACCTGGTCTGCCGCTCCAGCCAGTACAGCGTGCCCGTGAACTCGAGGGCCTCGTCTCGACGCACGACCGTGTCGATCGACACTCCAACTCGCGCAGCACGTCTTCTTCGAGGGTCGCCGGCGAGAGACCGAACGAGTCGGCCACTGCGGCGATCGCCTCATTGAGCTTCGACTCACGCGCGAGCAGCAGCACCGAAACGATGGGATCCGCTCTGCGAGCTCACGACTTCTTTCGGCGAGGGTGGGGAAGGCGATCAGTCCGTGACGGTGAAAGTGGTGGAGCCGAGCTCCTTGCCTTCGCCCTGAACGATCTTGATCGTCCACTTGCCGGCCTTCGGAGGCGTGTGCGCGCGCCAGGTGCGGGTACGAGCGAGGCCTTCGACCGTGAAGTCCGTCGTCTGACGCACTTCGTTGCCGAGCAGCCACTGCACCTTGAGGTCCTCGTACTTGCCGCCCTTGGGGCAGAAGAACTGAATCCACGCGTTGACCGTGGTGGCCTTCTTCACGGGGCCAGTCACGGGCTCGATGCAGGTGAAGATCGTCGCGCTGCCCTTGGTCTGGTCGACCTTCAGGCACGCCACGACGTCGAGCAGGGCAGGGCCGCGGTCCTTCCCGTTGTCCTGGTAATCCATCACGCGCTTGATCTCGTCGGCAGACGGCGGCGGCGGGCCAGC
This sequence comes from Archangiaceae bacterium, assembly GCA_016879935.1. Lineage (GTDB taxonomy): Bacteria > Myxococcota > Myxococcia > Myxococcales > Myxococcaceae > Xiheimicrobium. Next base: position 8,099 of record JAACJQ010000366.1, read on the forward strand.
AGGAGCGGCCGGAGCAGGCGCAGGATCTTCAGCGAAAGCGAGCGACGCAGCGACCACGGCAGCGGAGAACAACAGGCGATTCGAGTTCATGAGACCCCCAGATGAATGAAAAGCGCGCGGAGAATGCCTGAGAAACGCTGGGCGCCGACAGAAAATCAGATCGGCGCCCGCTGCCGTCCGTTGATGGCGCCATGCACTCGATTCTCGCGCTCGCCTTGTCGGTCGCTTCTGCCCAGACCGTGACCTTCGACGGAACCCAGCTGACCATCACCAGTCAGTATCAGCGGCAGATCCCCGCCGAGGTCGACGTGCTGGTGGTTCAGCTCTCGGCCAACGATGCCCGCGAGTGGGACGCTGCGATCGTGACGGTGAGCGACGGCGAGACCCGCGTGCGGAAGCTGCTCGAAAAGGAGGAGCCCGGCGCGACCATGCGAACGCTCTCGCAGTCGGCGACGGTGACTCCGCCCAACGGTGGCAGCGCGACGCTCCAGCTCGAGGTGAGGCTGCCCGTTCGGGCGAAGACTCCGCTCATCGCCAGCAAGCTCGCCATGATTCGTGGCGTGACGTCGCTCACCACGACCCACGACATCACCGATCGAGCGAAGGCGCTCTCGGAGAACCGCCGGGAGGCGCTGGCGGCCGCTCGCGCCAAGGCGGAAGACTATGCCTCTGGCATCGGCCGCAAGCTGGGCAAGACCTTGAGCCTCGTCGAAAACGGTGAGTCGATTCAGCCCGCGTATGCCGGCCTGTTCCTCACCGCCAACAGCACGCTGACGCTGAAGTTCGCCGTCGAGTAACGCCTCGCGCTCGTTGGCTTTCCCACAGGCTCGATGCTACGGGCCACGGCAGCATGCCGTCCGAGAACGCCCACATTCGCAACTTCTGCATCATCGCCCACATCGATCACGGCAAGTCGACGCTCGCCGATCGTCTGCTCGAGAAGACAGGCACCGTCTCGAAGCGCGAGTCGCAGGCACAGTTCCTCGACAACATGGACATCGAGCGTGAGCGCGGCA
>JAACJQ010000063.1 GCA_016879935.1 Archangiaceae bacterium
AACACCGCGGGGAGACCACGCGTCACTCGGCGATGCTCACGTAGCGGCGGTCGGGCTGCGTGGAGTCGTTCTTCTGGTCTTTCGCTTCGAGCTCGACGCCGGGGAAGCCCTGCTTCAACGCCTTCACGTCGGTCGGCGTCAGGTGGCTCCGCGACACGACCAGCGTCTTCAGCTTCGGGAACGCCTTCGCGCCCGCGACGAGCGACGTCACGCCGGTGGCATCGAGCACGCCCATCGAGAGGTCGAGTCGAACGAGCCGCTTCACGATGCTGGAAGTAGGGAGCGCCGCGGCCAGCTCGTTGGTGAACTCCGCGTTGCGCAGGCCGAGGTCGGTGACTTTGGGAAAGAGGGCTCCGTCGAGCAGCGCGTTGAGGTGCTTCACCTTCACGTCGGCGCCGTATTCGGTGGAGCCGAACCACAGCTCCAGCCTCGTCAGCTTCGGCAGCGAGCTCTTCAGCACCTGAGCGAGGCGCTTCGTCGACATGGAGCACGTCTCGATGATGAGCGTCTCGAGTGACGCAAGCGACAGCGGCCCGAACTCGAAGTTGTGCGGCCCCGACCAGCTCGCCGCGCCCGAGTGCAGCTTCAGGAACGTCAGATTGGGGAACTGCTTCGAGAGCGCGCGCACGTCGCCGATGACGTGGTGGTCCATGTCGACGTTGTCGGGAATGTCGCCGAGCACCAGGCGCTCGAGGCGGGGCGCGAACGGCCGCTTCGACGCCGCGGCGAGCACGGCAGGCACGTCTTCGGTGTTGTGGTCCCAGCGAATGACGCCCGTGCGCAGCTCGCGAAGCCCGTCGGCCATCGGCAGCTCGAGCACCGGCTGCAGGGTGGCGAACACGTCGTGGGCCTCGTCCATCCAGTCGCGCTCGTTGAAGACGTGCAGGGTGTCGATGACACCGCGTCTCCACGTCACGGCGCCGAGGTCGGTGGGCGTCAGCGGGAGCGTCGCGAGCAGCGCCTTCTCCTTCGCCCGCAGCGGCTTGTCCTTCGGCTTCGTCTCGAGCGCGTGCTGAACGCTGATCAACTCACCCCACGGGTTGCCGTTGGCCTGCAGCCAGTCGGCGTAGACGAGCGCAGGGCCTTCGTCGGCGCGCGCGTCGAGCATGGCCTTCTCGAGCTTCGCCTCGCGGGGCGGCTGCGCTGGCGCGTCGACGCGGCGGTAGCCCTTCTTCGTCTTCTCTGAGACGAGAACCTCGAGCTCGGCGCGCGCTTCGGCCGGCGTCGCGAACGCGTGCGTCTTCTGCTGGCCGGTGGTGCCAAGCCGCCCCCACTTCACGAGCAGGGAGCTGTTCTCGAGCGTGGCTTCCCAGAACTTGCGGCTGCTGCCTTCCGTGAACTCGAAGCGCATGCCCCGAGTGTGGATCAGCCCTCTTCGTCAGGGTCGGGAATCGACTCTTCTTCGACGCGAATGATGGGCGCGCGGGGCGGCGTCTCGCGTGACTCCTCGGAGCGCGGCGCAGGCTCGGCACGCACCTCGTCACGAGGCTCGTCGGCCCGCGGCTCGGGAGCGCCGTCTTTCGACGTCACGTACGTCTGCCGGCCCTGCTGAATGCGGGTGAGCAGGCCTTCCTTCTCCATCGCCTCGAGCAGGCGGCTGAAGGACGAGAAGCCATAGTCGCGCTCGTCGAAGTCGGGCTTCTTGCGCACGAGGGCTTCTTTGATGAACGACGGGTTGAGCGGGCCGGTCGCGCGGGCCAGCAGCGAGGCGACGACCTGGCGAACGACACCCGGAATCTCTCCGCGCTTCTTCGCCGCCGGCGTGCCCGTCGAGGTGGCTTCGGCGCTGCGCGGCTTGCGGTGGTCGTCACGGTCGCGCTCGCGGTCGCGCGAGGAGCCCTCGAGGTACATGAACTCGTCGCACGCCTTCACGAACATCGGTGACGTCGCCTGCTTCACCCCGATGCCGATGACGTAGCGGTCGTTCTCGCGGAGCTTGGCGGCGAGCGGCACGAAGTCGCTGTCACCCGACGCGATGACGTAGGTGTTGATGTGCTCGCGCGCGTAGCAGAGCTCGAGCGCGTCGATGACGAGCCGCATGTCGGCGGCGTTCTTGCCCGCGCGGGTCGACGGCGGCACGTCGACGAGCTCGACGCCCAGCTGGTGCAGATGCGCCTTGGCGTCGTGAAACCGCGACCAGTCACAGTACGCGCGGCGGAAGATGACCTTGCCCTGCTCGAGCAGACGGTCGAGCGACGGCTGCAGGTCGAAGTTGCTCGCAGTGAAGCCGGTGTTGGTGACGAGGTTCTCGAAGTCGATGAAGAGCGCGATGCGACGCTCGGCGGTGTTCGGCATGCCCATGCAGGGCCCATGACACGTTCAGTCCCCGGGCGATACGCGCTTCGAGGGCTCGAACCGCAGTCGCTCACGAATGATCTCCGCGCGAACGGCGTCGTCGTGGTCATCGCGTGACCAGGCGTCACCGAGGTCGAGCAGCGCCGTCAGGCCCGGGTGCTGCTCGAGCGCAGACCGCCAGGTGAGCCAGCCCTTCGCGGGCCCGTGGAGGCGCCGCTCCGAGAGACACCACGCGACGAGGTGCGCAGCGCTTCCATCGGTCGCTGCGAGCGTGAAGGCGGCGTGGGCGGCGTCGACGTTCTTCGCCCGCCAGTGCGCGAGGCCCAGCGCGTACGCCGCGCTCGTCTGCCAGGGGCCGGGCCGCGATGCCGGAGGGGTCAAGAGCTCGATGGCGCGCTCGCGATGGTGATCCGCCAGGTTGATCAGCAGTGGAACGTACGTGGGGTCTGCGCGCAGGCCGGTCTCGAGGTCGCCGCGGTTGAGCCATGACTCTCCGCGAAGTCCGTTGACGCGTTCGGCTTCGTCGAACTCCGGTGTTCTCTCGCCGAGCGCGCGGGCGGCCTGAACCCGAATCGCGCGACGGGCATCGGCGAGCAGTGGTCGCCCGATGCGCTCACGTTCGGCAGGTGGGAGCAGGCTGAGTCCGCGCGCGATGCCATAGCGGGTCCAGTCGTCGGTCGAGGCGGTCGATCCGCCGAGGAGCGCGAGCGCAGAGGCGCGCTCGAAGGACGAGGTGTTCGGGTCGTTGATCAACTCGCGAAGCCTGACCGGCGCGTCGACCCGCTCGGCGAAGGCCGCCTCGAACGCGGCGCCGTCGGTTCGGAGCGGCAGCTGGCCCTTTTCGGCGTGACACCGTGCGCAGACGGCGGCGGTCGGGCGGCGGAGCGAATGGTCGTGTCTCACGTCGACACCGAGGAACGTGGTCGGCGGCATGTGACAATCGATGCACTTCGAGCCCGGGTGCCGGTGATGCGCGGGTGTGTCGAACGCTTCGGAGCGATGACACCGGGCGCACAGCGCGTTGCCTTCGGCCCGCAGCGCTCCCGAGTGTGCGTCGTGACAGTCGCTGCAGCGCACGCCGGCGCGCTCCATGCGGCTCATGAGGAACGACCCGGTCTCGTAGACCTCGTCGACGACCTCTCCCGCAGGCGAGTACACGTCTTTGGTCAGCAGCCCTGGCTCGAAGCGGTCGAAGAAGTTCGCGTTGGCCTGCCCGTCATCGGTGAGCGCGCGGCGACGGGAGTGACACGCGGCGCAGACCTCGAGCTGCACGTCGGGCGTCGGTGTCGTCCTCGCGATGGCTCCACCGTCGGGGAACGAGAACACTGCGCGTTGCTTCACCGAGAACGAGAACCCCGAGGCAAGCGACGACGGCTTTCCGTCGGCGAGCCACTTCGCGTGACCGGCTTCGTCTCCGTGACACGCAGGACAGGAGACGGACAGCGCGCTCCACGAACTCTGAATCGCGCCAGCATCGGTGAGCCCGAGCCTGAAGTTCGTCGCGTGGCAGGGAGCGCAGCTCGCGTTCCAGTTGAACGCGGGCGTTCTCCAGTCGAACGCGTCACCTTCTGGCGTGG
>JAACJQ010000367.1 GCA_016879935.1 Archangiaceae bacterium
CCTCCACGAGCGTTGCCGACCACCTCCACGAGCGTTGCCGACCACCTCCACGAGCGTTGCCGACCACCTCCACGAGCGTTGCCGACCCCTCGCGGGACTCTTCCGCCAGCTCGCTACTCGAAGTCCTTCATCCAATCGGGCTTGGAGGTCGCCGGAGCGGCTGGTTTCGCTGGCGCGGGTTCGGGAGCAGCTTCGAAGTCCGACATCCAGTTCGAGGCAGTGCCTCGCGCTGGCGTCACCTTCGCTGGAGCGCGCCCTTCGGCGACGTGGGCGTTCACGAAGTCCTTCATCCAGTCGTCGTCACGCGCCACGTCTACCCGCCGCGGCGTCGGAGCGAGCGCGCGAGGTGGCGGCGCAACGCTGGCGGAAGCACCCACCGCACGCGGCGGCCCGATGCGCGAGAACAACGCGTCGACCCGTGGAGCCGGCCAGCCGTCGATCAACCCGAGCGCGCGACGTGACGCGCTGATCAGCTCGTCGACCGACGCGTGCAGCTCGACCGCCACTGACGGCGCAGAGACGAACAGCTTCGAGAGCACCGAGCGCTTTCGTCCCGCGAGGTCGGTCTGCAGCTCGCCGAGCACCTGATGAATGATGGAGCGCACCTGCGCGCCGTTGCCGCCGGTATCGGCGAGCTCGGGCGGCGGAACGGGCAACGCGAGGATGAAGCCCTCTCCGCGGCTCAGGAGCGTCTCCGACTCGCCGGGCAGCAGCAGGCCCCAGCTCCGGTCGCTCGGCCCACCACCTGCGCGGGCGGAGGCTCCGAACGGGTGCGCCCGCACGAACGCCTCGAGCACGTCGGCGCGAGTCACAGCGAGCTGGCCATGCGTCGCGCTCAGCGGTTGCGGCGTGGCTCCGCGCACCGGGCCGTAGAGCGTGCCGTAGAGGAAGATGGGGTCGTTCAGCGTCGTCGCGTCGCTCACGTGCTCGACGACCTGCAGGTCGAAGAACCAGAGCCCGTCGACCGAGAGATGACGCGCGCCCTTCGGCGCCGAGACCTGATGGAGCACCAACTGCTGATGCGCGCCCTCGAAGAAGCGCTCGGGGGCGCGAGGACCTGCCACCGAGAGCCGCCCCGAAGCATCGACCCCCACCGCGAGCGCGACGTCGTGGATCAGCTGATCACCCACGCTCAGCGCATCGAGCACCTGCACGAGCCGCGTGTCGTCGGCGCCGGGCTCGACGGGTTTCGGCGCAGGCGTGAAGCGTGAGGGGAACCGGCCCATGAATGAACTGTATGCCTCGTCAGCGGCCGACGACGTCTCGAACCGAGCGCTTGCTGCTCCGTGGCGTCGCGGGTTCGCCCTCGGGCCGCAGGCTCAACGTCAGCGTGCCCACGTTCGCCATGATGGCGAGCCGCTCGGCGTCGTCGGCAGAGACCCGCAAGGTGACGGTGGTGAACGCCCGGTCTTCGGGTGGAACGAGGTTGATGTTGGTGGTGCCCGAGATGGCGCCCGTGGCGACGACCGTCACGTTGGTGAGCAGCGTCGTCACCTGCGGTTCCTTGTTCTCGCCGGGGTACACCGCGATGACGTCGACGTGGTCGTTGGGGCGCACCCAGCCTCCGACCGAGGCTTCAGGGCTGACCTTGAGCGAGACCAACCGCTGCGCCTCTCCGATTTTCTGCGAGATGCGCTCCGCGGCCTTCGTCGTCTCGAACGCGCTCCACAGCATCATGTCCCCGGCCTGGAGCGGCACGAGGGTTCGCTGGTTCACGATGTACGAGGCGGAGTCGGGCTTCACGACCGAGGCGGTCACGAACTGCTCGGGCACCGAGCGCTGCGAGATCATGTCCATCGCCACCACCGTGTTCTCGGGAATGTCCTGCGCGGCGACGACGACCGGCACCAGGTTCCACCCTTTGCGAACGTCCACCTCCTTCTTCTTCACGGCCGAGTAGGCGAGCACTCCGCCGAAAAAGCCGAGCAGGCTGAACATGACGAGCGAGATGGCGAGGCCGGTCGCGAAGCCTTTCGCCGTGTCGTCTCGCGGCCGGGGCGCGACGGGCAGCGGGTTCTGGGCCGACGGCGAAGACTCAGGGTTCGTCATCTCGGTCTCCATGAAGTGCACGAAGGACGGCGCGGTGACGACGCAAGCAGCATCTCGACTCGATGCCTATGGGGAACGCACGCACAACAGGCAGACTCTGAGCATGGACCGCCTCGTGTGGAGAAGCGCACTGCTCATGCTCGTGGTGGCGTGCGGCGCACCCGGCGTCATGCCTGACGGAGGCATGGAGGAGCCCACCGACGGAGGCGCTCAGGTTCAAGACGCAGGGCTCGGAGTCGACGCGGGCGCCACACTCGACGCGGGCGCCACACTCGACGCGGGCGCCACACTCGACGCGGGCGCCACACTCGACGCGGGCGCGGCACTCGACGCGGGCGCCACACTCGATGCGGGCGCGGCACTCGACGCGGGCGCCACACTCGACGCGGGCGCCACACTCGATGCGGGCGCGGCACTCGACGCGGGCGCCACACTCGATGCGGGCGACACACTCGACGCCGGCACCACGCTCGATGCGGGCACCACACTCGATGCGGGCGCGACACTCGATGCGGGCACGCTCGATGCCGGCACCACATTCGATGCGGGCACGACGTTCGATGCAGGCGTCTCCTTCGACGCAGGCATCGCATGCAGTCTGGCCACCGACTGTGCTTCGGGGTTCTGCGTCGACGGCGTCTGTTGCGACAGCGCGTGCTCCGGTGTCTGTGAATCCTGCGCGCTGCCGGGTCGGGCCGGAGTCTGCGACGCCATTCCCAGTGGCGTCGACCCAGACGACGACTGCGCCTCGCTGCCGGCTTCGACTTGCGGGACCACCGGCGTCTGCAGTGGACAACGAGCGTGTCAGCGTTGGCCGATGGGCAGTGTCTGCGGAGCCGCCTTCTGCTCGGGCGCCAGCAGTCAGCTCGCCGACACCTGTGACGGTCAGGGCGTGTGCGTCGACCGCGGCTCGATGCTCTGCACGCCGCTCACGTGCGATGCAGCGTCGGGGCTTTGCCGCACCTCATGCTCGGCTCCGTCTCACTGCGCGAGCGGCTTCACCTGCACCGCCGGAGTCTGCAAGCGCCTGCCCGGCCAGTCGTGCCAGACGGGAATCGAGTGCGCCTCCGGGTTCTGCACCGACGGCGTCTGCTGCGAGAGCGCGTGCTCGGGGCTGTGCGAGAAGTGCAGCCAGAGCGGCCGGCTCGGCTTCTGCGACCCCATTCCCTCGGGCCTCGACACGGACAACGAGTGCGCAGCGCAGGCCCAGAGTACGTGCGGCACCACCGGCGTCTGCAGCGGCAACCGCACGTGCGCGCGCTTCGCCATGGCCACCGAGTGCGTCGCGCCAGCGTGCCTGCCTTCAGGGGCGTCGAGTGGCGGCAGCCGCTGCGACGGGCTCGGCGCCTGCGTCGCGGTCGGTCAGACGTCGTGCGGCGTGTACACGTGCAACGCCGCCACGGGCCTGTGCCGCAGCTCCTGCTCCGTTCCTTCCGATTGCGTCGCGGGTTTCGGGTGCAGCGCCGGCCTCTGCAAGAAGCTCTCGGGTGCCAGCTGTCAGGTCGGCAGCGAGTGCACGAGCGGCTTCTGCACCGACGGCGTGTGCTGCGGCTCCGCCTGCTCGGGGCTCTGCGAGAGCTGCAGTCAACCTGGCAGGCTCGGCTTCTGTGACCCGGTGCCGGCGGGGCAGGATCCATCGCTCGAGTGCGCTGCCACCGCGGCTTCGACCTGCGGCACCACCGGTGTCTGCAGCGGCGCCAGGTCGTGCCAGCTCTACTCGTCGTCGACGGTCTGCGCGGCGGCGTTCTGCCCTGCGCAGGCGGTGGCGCGCCCGGCGGCCTCGTGCTCGGGGTTCGGCGCCTGCGTGACGCCCGCGAACGTCTCGTGCGGCAACTACGCCTGCAACGCGGCGACCGGAGCGTGCCGCGTCACCTGCACCACCTCGACCGACTGCGCCACGGGCCGAACGTGTTCGACCGGCCAGTGCCTGTGACCATGCAACACGGCTCCGAACACAGCCGCGATGAGCCCGAACGACTACTCGTGGCGAAGGGCCGAGACGATTTTCAGCCGTGACGCGTGCCGCGCAGGCAACACCGCCGCGAGCGCTCCGAACACCAGCGCGATGACCGCCGTCGTCGCGATGCCGCTCACGGGAATGCGGAAGGTCGCGACGAGCCCGAACGACTCCATCGCGCGCACGGTGATGAGGCCCAGCCACAAACCGACCCCGATGCCGACGAGCGCTCCGACGCAGGCGAGCAAGAGGCTCTCGGCGAGCACGAGCCGGCGCACCTGCCGCTGCGTGCTGCCGATGGCGCGCAAGAGGCCAATCTCCCGCACGCGTTCGAGCACGTTGATGCCCAGCGTGTTCGCGAGCGCGATGAGCGCCGGCACCACCAGCACCACGAGCAGCACGTACATCGCGTTCAGCTTCTTTCGCCCGTCGTCGAGCATCTTGTCGCGCCACTCCGAGGTGCCACGCAGAATGAAGCCCGGCCACGCCTCGAGCCGTTGCTCCAACTCGGCGCGCACCGACTGCGACGACACACCCTGCTTCAGGTCGACGAACACCAGCAGGTCGGAGTCGACCTGAAAGTCCTGCTGCAGTGAGGCCTGCGACAGGTACGCCGACGGTACGCGGTAGTTGAGCACGTCGTTGCCGATGCCCACGACGCGGTACTGCACGGGCCCGTTCGGCGTCAGCAGCTCGACCTGGTCCTGCAGCTTCGCGCCCGTCTGCTTCGCCCAGAGCGCGTTCATGATGAGCGTGCGCGGCTGCGCGAGCTGGCCCACGGACTCGGGTGTGCCCGCTTCGAAGTCCATCGCGGCGACCTTCAGGTACGCCTGCGGGTCGATGCCGACGAGCGACACGTTCTGCGTGCCCGAGCGTGACGCGCCCATGCGCAGGCTGGTGGCCACGTCGACGCCCTCCACCGCCGACAACGAGCGCGCGAGGTCAGCCGATGCGCCGACGGAGCCGCTCCCCACCATCATCGTCGGCGGCATCACCATGAAGTCGGCGCCGAGCGTGCGGTCGATCTGCGAGACGACGCCTTCGATGGTCGAGTTCGTCAGCGCCGCGAGCGCGACGATGATGGCGAGCGCCACCGTCATCACCGACGCCGTGATGCTGGAGCGGTGCCGCTGCCGCGCGACGTTGCCCTGCGCGAGCTTTCCCTCCTGCGCCATCACGACGTCGAGGCCGCGGCGAAACACCGACGTCAGCGGAACGATGCTCGAGGGCCCGACCAGGAACACCGCCACGATGAAGCAGAGCGCTCCAACGCTCTGCCAGGCGAGCACGCCGGTGATGAGCCCCACCACGCCCAGCACGCCGAGCGCGATGCCGACGCCCAGCCGCACACGACTGACGGGCACGCGCGCGTCTCCCCCCGACGGCCGCATCGCTTCACGCGGAGAGACCCGGCTGGCCTGACGCGCAGGCGCGAGACAGCTCAGCACGCTGCCGCCGACGCCCAGCACCACCGCCACCAACAACGTCTTGAGCGCCGTCGGCTGCGGCTCGAGCACGAGGCCCACCTGGCTACGCCACACCGGCGCGAGGCCCGAGATGACGAGGCGCTCCATGCCGATGCCCACCAGAATGCCGAGCACCGTGCCCACCACGCCGAGCAACAGACCTTCGACCGTCACCATCGCGAGCACCGTGCGCTGAGAAGCCCCGAGCGCGCGGAGCAACCCGAGGTCGCGCCGGCGCTCGACCACCACCGTGCGGAACGTGATGAAGATGATGAAGCCGGCCATCACCATCGCGAGCACACCGAACGCCTGCATCGGCATCGCCGCGCGCATCACCTGGTCGATGAGCTGCGTGTTCCCGCGTGAGGCCTCGGCGAGGTAGCCCGACCCGAGCGCGGTCAGGAGCGCCTGCCTCGTCGCGGGCGCATCGACGCCCTCCGAGAAGCGCACGTCGACTTGCGAGAGCTGCGCCGTCAGCCCGAGCGTCTCCTGCGCGGCGGGCAGCGTGACGAAGACCGACTCGATGCCACCGGGCCGAGTGCTCACGAAGCCAGCGACGTGAAACGTGCGGCTGCCCGCGACCGAAGGCACCAGGAGCGCGTCACCCAGTTTCAGCTTCGCGCCATCGCGCAACGTCTCCGACACCAGCACGTCGTCGGCCGAGAGCTCCTTCACCGGCTTGCCCTCCGTCACCGTCACGGGCCGAACGGGGTCGACCTCGTCGCGTTCGAGGCCGACGAGCTGCAACGAGACGATGGGCTTGCCGTTGAGCTGGGGTGCCGACTTCGCGGGCAGCGAGACCATGCCCTGCACGCGCCCGCTCGCGAGCTTCACGCCCTGCATCGCGCGCACGCGGGTGAGCACGTCGGCGGGAAACGGCGCCTGGGTCGTGGTCGAGATGGAGGCGTCGACCTGCTCCACCGACGACAACACGCTCGAGGTGAGCGAGGCCGTGAGCGTGGGCACCATGCCGCCCATGGCGACGACGAGCGCGACGCCGAAGACGATGGCCGTGGTGGTGAGCGCCGCGCGCGTCTTGCGGCGGAGCAGATAGCGGAGCGCCAGCGTGGTGGTCGCGCTCATGACGTCACCTCGAAACGAGAAGGGCCCGCCGTGCGCCGTGCGCCGCTGGCCGAGAAGGAATGAAGGAAGCCGCGGTCGCGCCGACGCGCACCGGGCGCCCAGCCAGCCACCAGGGAGCTCATGACAACGCCTCGAGCTGCGAGCGCACCTTGCTCGACGTGTCGAGCGAGGCCGACAGGTTCTGGTCGTCGACGATGACGCCGTCTTTCAGGAACACGAGCCGCCGCGCAGAGGCCGCGATGCGCGGGTCGTGCGTCACCATCAACACCGTGCGCCGGTGCTCGTCGCTCAGCGAGCGCAGCAGCCGCGCAATGTCGTCGGCCGACTTCGAGTCGAGGTTTCCCGTGGGCTCGTCCGCCAGCAGCAGCACCGGCTCCGTCACCAGCGCCCGCGCGATGGCCACCCGCTGCTGCTGCCCGCCCGAGAGCTGGTCGGGCAGGTGATTCACGCGGTCTCCGAGGCCGAGCCGCTCGAGCCACACCTTTGCTTTGCCTTCGGCGACCGAGGCCGACACGCCATCGAGCGTGAGCGGCAGCGCGACGTTCTCGATGGCGCTCATCACCGGCACGAGGTTGAACGACTGAAAGACGAAGCCGATGCGCCGCCGCCGCACGAGCGTCAGGCCCTCGTCGTCGAGCGTGGTGAGCTCGTCGCTGCCGAGCTTCACGGTGCCTGCGTCGGGCCGGTCGAGGCCCCCGAGCAGATGGAGCAACGTCGACTTGCCGCAGCCGCTGGGCCCCATCACCGCCACGAAGTCGCCTTCGTTCAGCGTCAACGAGACTCCGGCGAGCGCGCGCACGGCGGTCGCTCCTTCGGCGTACGTCTTCACGAGCTGCGTTGCAGTGATGAGCGCCATGTCATTCTCCATCGGGTGACTGCGGGTTCTTGCGAGGGCGGCCGCGCGGCTTCGGAGCCGGCTCCACCGTCGTCTGCTTCGCCATGTCGTCGAGGCGGCCTTCGATGAGCTCGAGCCAGCGCAGGTCGGCTTCGACGTGCATCACGGCCTGCTCGAGTTGAAGTTGTTGGGCGAGCGCCGCGCGGGCCGAGGCCTCCTGCCGGTGCGTCATCAGCTCGTGCAGGTCGCGGTACAGGCTCGTGCGCTGCGTGCGCAGCACCGAATACGGGTCCTGCACGCCCGAGGTGATGGCCAGCATCAGCTTCAGGAAGAACTCGTCGCGCTGGTAGCCGGTCTTCACCGGCATCGAGAACCAGCTGCGCAGCTCGGTGAGGCCCGCGTCGGTCAGCTCGAACGGCCGCCGCTGCGGCCCACCGCTCTGCGTGCCGGGCTGCTCACGAACGAGGCCCGACTCCGCCAGCCGGTCGAGCGTCGCGTAGATCTGCGCCGCCTTGACGTCCCACACCTCGCCGCCGCCGAGTGACGTGAGCGCCGCGTGCAGCTCGTAGCCGTGACGCGCGCGCTGGTGCAGCAGACCGAGAACCGCATGCCGAACCGACATGCGCGGTAATTAGGTACGCGGTGACTAGTTTTCCACGAAAAATCTACTCACCCGATGATGAGCCAGTCATTTCAACGAGTTTGACCGTCTCGAACCACTGGGACGCCCAGTGCCTGAGCCACGTGCTCGCTGGCGAAGTCGAGAAACTGCCGCACCAACGGCGACATCGATCGTCGTTCCACGACCAGCGCGCGCATGGGGCTCTCGGGCAAGGGGTGGTTGCGCAGCGGTTCGACGAGCTGCCCGCGCTCGAGGCCGCGCGCCGCCAGGAAAGGCGGAACCTCGGTGACGACGTCGCCTGCCTCGGCGAGTCGAAGCAGGTGCAGGTAGTCGTTGGTGATGACGACCGGCTCGAGCTCCACCCGGGTGGCGCCGAGGTGCCAGACGTTTGCGCCTGAACCGCGAAAGCACGCAGTGGGCACACGGGGGAGGTCGCGCGGAGCCTTGAGTGGGTGTCTCGTGAGGAACTTCGGTGAGGCCACGAGCCGATGCCGATACCGGGTCAACGTTCGACCGACGTAGCCAGCCGTGCCCTGGTCGCCGATGCGAATGGCGACGTCGATGCCATCGGAGACCAGGTCGACGCGCCGCTCCGTGACGAACAGCTCGAAGGTCACGGCCGGGTAGCGACGGCCGAAGGCGCGGAAGAGCGGCCACAGCGCGTCGAGATGCGGCGGGAGCGACAGACGCAGCCGCCCCGCCACGCCCGACGCGTCGTGGAGCCGTTGTTCAGCATCTACCAGGGAGGCCAGCGCAGGCTCGGCATCCGAGAGCAGTTGGCTTCCGGCCACAGTCAGCGCGAGACCACGCCGACCACGCTCGACCAATCGCTTGCCAAGATCGTCTTCGAGCTTGCGGAGCTGCCGACTCAGCGTCGCGAGCGGAACGCCCGTGCGCCGCGCGGTCTCCGAGAGGCTGCCCGCCTCCGTCACCTGTACGAACAACTTCAGCGCATTGAGGTCCATCGCGGTCTGGCCTCTCGATTTTGAGAGGTTGCCTCTCCATTCCGCTTCTAGCCGCTCAAAATCGAGAGGTCTACAGATCACCCCGCAGTCGGCACTTTCGCCTCTCACCGTCGGGAACCCGGAAATGAGTCTCACTGCAACAACACGCGCGCTCGTCGTCGTGGGCGTGTTCGCCGTCACCACTGGGTGCGCTTCGACGCATCAATGGAAAACGACCACCGCAGCCGAAAAGAACGAGGGACAGAAGATGAACCAGGAAATCCAGAAGCTCATGGAGACGTACGAGCGCAGTCTCAACGAGGCCAACGTCGAGTTGGTGAAAAGCGTCTACGCGGATGACGCCATCTTCATCGGTGCCCCATTCCCCACTGCGACGGGAAGAGAGGCGATTGTCGCGCTGTACGCCGACTTCCTCTCGAAGCTGGACTTCAAAGTGAAGTTCGAGGTTCTCGAGGTCGAGCTCGCCGACAACCTCGGCTTCGTTCGCACGAAGTCGAGCGGCACCATCGTTCCCAAAGGGCAGACACCAAGGGGGTCCGAAGGGAACCGAGAAGTCTTCGTGGTGAAAAAAAGCAACGGAGCGTGGAAGTTCTACCGGTACATCTTCAATCCCGAGATTCAATGACGGGCATGAGGTGGCTGGGCGCCGCCGCCAAGTCTGGCTGTGCTCCGGCTCCGGCTCCGTCCTGCGCCTGGGTCAGCCGAGCAGCCGCGCGAACTCGTCGGTGAACTTCCCGACGCTGCGGGGCCAGTGACCGTTGGTGCCGTTGGGGTCGTTCTCGGCGCCGACCGGAGCGTAGATGGCGCCGACCTGCCCGATGGTCTGCGCGTTGCGGTAGTAGCCCTTCGGGTTGGCGAGCCCCTTCGCCATGCGCTCGATGCTGTCTTCCGCGCGCGCGAACGAGATGGGGCCCTTCGAGTTCGACACGCCCATCGCGTTGTTCTTGTCCTTGAAGGCGCTCGAGGTCCACCCGCCGGTCTCGAACTTCGAGATGGCGACGAGGAAGCGCGGGTCGAGGTCGTACTTGCGCGCGGTGTCGATGAACGTCTTCGCCAGGTGCTTCGCCTGCGGAGGCAACGCGTCGCGCAGCTTCTCTTCCGACACCTCGCGAAAGCCGCGGAACGGGCGCTTCGTGCCGGTGCCTTCGGGCGCAGGCTGGGTGGGGCGCGTCGGGTTCACAGGGCCGGGCTGATAGCCGTCTTGCAGGCGGCCCATCGTCTGCCGGCCCGCGATGCCGTCGACCTCGAGCCCGCTGCGCTTCTGCATCGCGCGCACGGCCTTCTCGGTGGCGGGGCCGAACTTGCCGTCGTCTTCGAGGCCGAGCTTCTGCTGCAGCCAGCGAACGGAGTCGCCTTCCATTCCTCGCTTCAGCGACTCTCGGCCTGCCAGCACGTCATCGAGTGAAGGCGCCGCCGTATAGCCGGGTGACGTGCGCGCGCGCGTGGTCGAGGTGGCGCTGCTGACGGACGAGACGCTGGGCATGAAGAGCCTCCTGCGGAGATTGTCGCCAACGCCGCCGCCCGCGAATTTCGCCGAAGATGTCAGGAGTCTTCACTTCACTCGCGCGCAGAGGTCGTTCGTCGGCGTTCACGGGTTCGCGGAGCTGCGGCATCGTTGCCGCTCGCGTCGAGAGGCAGAAATTCCGCGCGAGCCGCGGAACCGTTGCCCCTCGTGATTGGCGCCGCTTGTTCCGTTCCTCACTGACAGCGCGCGACACACTGGTTCGCGACGCAGCTCCAGCTGGGCGCGCCAGCGTCTTCTCCGCACGAAGGCGGCGTGGCTCCCGCGGGACAATCGGCGTCGACGCGGCAGGCGAACAGCTGCGTGCACCGCTTCCCTGCTTCGGCGTCTCGGCGGCAGTAGAGCGTGTCTCCGCACGTGCCCTGCGTTCCCGTCTGCGAGGTGGAGCACGGCTCACCTTCGTCCCACCGGCAGCTCCCGCGATGCAGCACCTCGACGCCGACCTGCGCCGCCTGACAGGCGTTGCGGTACGTCGCGTAGTCGATGCCGCACACCGCGTCGTAGGTGTTCTGGCACGGCGCCGACTCGACACAGACACGCGCCACACGGCAGCCCGTCTTCGCGTCGAGGCCTCCGCCAACGGCCGTCTTGCCCGTGCCACACGACGGGTACGAGATGGAGGGGCACGACTGGCAGCAGCCCGCTTCGCACTTCACCTGGCCCGGCTGCGCCTGGCCGCACTCGCTCGAGTCGTTGCAGATGAGCGAGTCGCTCGTGCACATCTGACACGAGGGGTCCTGGCGGTCGGTGCGGCCGTCGCAGTCATCATCGGCGCCGTTCGCGCAGAGCTCCTTCGCGCCCGGGTGCTGGTCCTTGTTCGCTTCGTTGCAGTCGCCCTTCTGTGTGCCGGGGCAGGAGATGCTGGGGTCGTCGGTGAAGGCGTAGCCGTCTCCGTCGAGGTCACGGCACGGGTCGAGCTCGCACCAACCGGGCGCACAGGGACAGGTGAGGCAGGTGACGGGCCCGCGACAGACGAAGCGCGCGGGGCACTGCGCGTCGGTGCGGCAGCCGGGAATGCAGATGGCGTCGTTCGCGCCGTTGCAGCCTTCGCACACCATGCCCGAGGGGCAGGTGTCGTCGCCGGTACAGGCCGCGGTGAGCACGGTGCGCCCGTTCTCGGTACCCTTCGCCGGCAGCTGGTCGACGCCGCACGCCGAGAGCACGCACACGCCGACCACCATCAGTTTTCCGAGGACGAAGCGCATCGCGCCGCCAACAGAGCAGCCGACGTGCCGGGCAGAGGTGGGCCAACTCCGCGAGAAGTGGCGAGGCTGCTGATCAGCCCTCCTCGGATTCCCAGCGGGGCGGTTTCCAGGCGCCCTGGGGGGCTCCGTAGAAGGCGTCGGGGTCGACCTTCAGCGGCTCGAACGGCGCGCGCGGAAATCGAATGCGGCCGAGCACCGGCGGCTCGTTGGGCTTGGGTTCGACGGCGACCAGGTTCGTGTGCCCGCGAATGGCGAGCTTGCCGGTGGTGAGGTTGTCGACGCGGTAGTGAAAGTCCATCGCGACGCGGCCGAGCTTGGTGAGCGCGACGCGAATCGAGAGCTGGTCTTCGTAGCCGATGAAGCTGTCGTACCGAACGTTGAGCTGCCGCATCGCGAGCCAGTGGCCCTTGCGCACGAGGTCGACGGCGGGCTCGTTGAAGCGGCGAAAGAAGGCCTCGCGCCCGCGCTCGAACCAGTGCGCGACGTTGCCATGGTGCACGTAGCCCAGCCCGTCGGTCTCGGAGAACGTCACCCGATGCTCGACGTGCGCGGTGATGGCGTCCCAGTTCGTGCTCATGCGGAGCGCTTGTGAACGCACGAACGCCGAGCGTCAACAACGACCCGTGAGATGAAGCCGAAAGCGAAGCCGCGCGGTGCGAGGTCTGAGCGAAGGCGGAATCGAACTGGAAACCCGTGAGATGCAGCCGAAAGCGAAGACGCGAGCTGAGCGCG
>JAACJQ010000064.1 GCA_016879935.1 Archangiaceae bacterium
CGTGCCGCCCGCCTTGAAATAGAACGAACCGAGCGAGACCCACGTACCGCCGTGCCGCTGCTGGTTGATGCGGAAGTGCGAGTCTCCGCCCGCGTGGCGAACGATGAAGTGCGCATCAGGCACGCGCGCGGTGAACGCCGTGTACGAGATCGACACCTCGTAGAACCCATCAGCGGGAATCTGCGCCGTCCACGTCGCGCTCGCGGTGACCGTCGGAGAGATCGTCATCAGCCGGTTGCTCCCGAGCGTGAACGGGTTCACGTCACCCGCCATCGGGAACATCGGCCGCCCCCACGCCATCAACGAGCTCGTCGAGAAGCCCGTGCCGCTCTCGGAGTAGCCCGCCTCGCCGTTGTCGACGAGCACGAGGTTCGGGTTGGTGTCGCTCTCACGCACGGTGAACACGCGCGCGCCGGCGTTCATCAACATCGGCACCAGCCACTGGTGAACCGTCTCGGTGCTGACGAGATCTTCGACGATCTCGTTCGTGTTCCCGCGCTGCGTCGACCACGAGAACGAGCCGCTGATGCTGGTCCACGTGAAGCCGTGCCCGGCCGAGAGGTAGACGCTCTTGCCCGACAACGAGCCCGTGTTCGTGAAACGGCCCTGCGGAGCGCCTCCCAGGTAGTGCACGACCGGAATCTCGCGACGCACCACCGGTGGATCCGTCGGCGACCAGGGCAGCTCCCAGGCCTTGGGCGGCACCGGCGAGAGCTGCGGCATGCCCGGCTGCTCCAGGCCACAGTCCTGCATCCACCCGTCGGGCGTCGAGAGGAACGACTGCGACAAGACGACGGTCAGCGCGAGCGTCAGCACGAGGCGCGCTCTACTTCAGAGCCGTACGCCTTCGCCATCACGCCTCTCGAATCACCTGAGCGTGACCGTCGCGACGCCATTTTGCACCGAACAGTCGCAGCCCGGACCGTTGAAGTCCTCGAGCGTGACCGTCGAGAACGTCGGCATCACCGAGCCCTTGAAGCTGAGGGCCCCCGCCTGCAGGTCGACCTCGATGGGGCCGGTGGCACGATTCAACCGAAGGCCGTCGTTCGTGCACAACCCGTCGCTGGAGCCGAGACAGTCGACGGTCTCTGGTGCGCCACCCATCACCGTCACGGTGCCTCGAGCCCCACGAACGGTGTTCCCGGCGGAATCGACGAGCTTCAGCTCGACCGTTCCCACGCAGGCCTTGAGCGTGCACGGGCCCCTGCAGGACTCGAACAAGAGAACCAGGACTGTCGCGGGAATGAGGAGTGCGCGCACCGCGTCGTGATACCGATTCGGCTCCAAAGAAACCAGCCCCGCCCGACGGTCTGTCGAACGAGGCGCGGTTCACTCGGAAGAAGCGAGTTCAGAACACCTGGCCGACGTTCATGAACTCGCTGCGCACCTGCTTGGGCGCCGAGCCGTTGATCGTCGTGGTGAAGACGACCGAGTACTGCTTGGTCAGGTCGACCTTCGAGCCGGGAATCGAGAGCGCGAACTCGTGGTAGTGCGTGCCACGGCCGATGCGGCCCGCGTCGGTCTCTTTCGGGTTGTTGATGGTCGCGACGAGCTTGTTGGTGCCCTTCTCGTAGACCTCGATCTTCTTCACGCCGTAGTTCGGCGCGCTGTCGTCGAAGCCGTTGCCCTGCAGCTTGGCCGAGACGTGCACCGTGTTGCTCTTCGGGCCGGGCCCCGGCATGCGGCTGACCCACATCGAACCTTCGACGCTCGCGTTCGCGTTCGGGCCAACGACGCTGGTGGGAATCTTGGCGACGTTCACCTTCGCGGGGCCGAACTTCGCGAGGGCCTCCTTGATGCGCTTGTTGAGCTCGACGTACTCGGGCTGACGGCCCGGCGTGTTCGCCATGTGCTTCGTGATCGCCTGGCTCAGATCTTCGAGCTCGGCCTTCGTCATCGCGCGCTCGGCCGTGCCGCCCTTGAGGAAGTGCTTCGTCGAGGCGAAGAACTGGCCGCGCGTGGGCGAGTTGATGCCGCCGTCCATGCGGATCTTCGCGCTCACCGACTTGTTCAGCTGGCCGTCGACGATGATCGAACCGCCATCACGCAGCTTCGAGAGCTTCATCGGCAGGAACGCGGCGAACGGCGTGACCTTCGAAGAGACGGCGGCGGTGGCAACGGGGCGAACGGTCGAGGTCGAAATCGCGGGCATGGTGCAGGTCCTTGGAGGTCAGTGCGGCGAGATGCTGAATTGTCGCAAGGAGACCTACATGGTTTCCGCGTGTCGCATTTTGTCCGACGGCCAGATGAATCCCTCGTGATTCAAGACACTTGAAGGCATCGCCGGCCCGACCAGAAATGCCACCGAAATTGGCAATCGCCCGCTTTGACTGCACGTTTCGACGCAGCTCGGGGTTGGGCTGGAACCATGAAGGCTCGACTTCTTCTGCTCTCCGCCGTCGCCCTGTCGGCCTGCCCGACCACCACCACGCCTCCCGACTGCGCGACGAAGTGCGCGTCGGTCGCGCTGCCACCCTCCATCTGCGTCGACGCGAACACGGTGCGCGATTTTGCGCTCGGCCTCGGTGACTGTTCCGAGACCTGCACCTTCGTGCCGCTCGAGCGGCCGTGTGCTGGCGGGTGTGAGCAGGGCCGGTGCCTCGAGAACCTCACACCGATGGACGCGGGCCTCATCGCCGACGCGGGCACCGAAGACGCAGGCGTGACCGAAGACGCCGGCACCTCGCTCGACGACGGCGGCGTGAACGCCTGCATGAACGTCACCTGCGCGGCGCCTCCCGCGAGCGTGTGCCTCGACGCGACGAAGCTGCGCATCTTCGACGCACGCGGCGTGTGCTCATCGGGGCAGTGTCTCTACGGCTCGCGCGAAGAGGTCTGCACCGCCGGCTGCGCGAACGGCGCCTGCCAGAACAACCCCTGCCAGGGAGTCACCTGCAGCACGCCGCCGACCGCCGTCTGCACCGATGCGTCGACGCTCAAGTCGTACGCGCCCAACGGCACCTGCAACAACGGCGGTTGCCGCTACGCCGAGACCCTCACCACCTGCCAGTTCGGTTGCGCCAACGGCCGCTGCACGAACGATCCCTGCGCCGGAGTGTCGTGCGCCCAGCCGCCCGCGCCCTTCTGCTCCAACGCGACGACGCTGCGAACGTTCTCGACTCAGGGCGTCTGCGCCTCGGGCAGCTGTCTCTACACGCCGAGCGACACCACCTGCCGCTTCGGCTGCCTCAACGGCCGCTGCACGAACGACCCCTGCCAGGGCGTCACCTGCAACCAGCCCCCCGCGAGCGCGTGCCTCAACGGAACGACGCTGCGTGCCTTCACCGCCGCTGGCGTGTGCTCGGGCGGCAGCTGCCTCTACAGCCCCGTCGATTCGACGTGCCAGTTCGGCTGCGCGCAGGGCGCCTGCGTCGGCAACCCGTGCCAGGGCGTCACCTGCAGCACGCCGCCCGCGTCGACCTGCGTGAACGCCACCACCCGGCGCGCGTTCTCGACGAGCGGCACGTGCTCTGGAGGCGCCTGCAGCTACGCGTCGACCGACACCGCCTGCCAGTTCGGCTGCATGAACGGCGCGTGCGTGGGCAACCCGTGTCAGGGCGTCACCTGCAACATGGCGCCGGCCTCGACCTGCGTCGGAGCCAACACGCTGCGCACCTTCTCGACGAGCGGCACCTGCTCCAACGGTGCGTGCAGCTACGCGTCGTCTGACACCGCGTGCGCGTTCGGCTGCATGAGCGGCGCGTGCGTCGGCAACCCGTGCCAGGGCGTCTCGTGCAACACGCCGCCCGCTGCGACGTGCGTGAACCCGACGACGCTGCGCACCTTCTCGACCGCGGGCACCTGCTCCAACGGCGCCTGCAGCTACACCGCTCAGGAGACGACGTGCGCGTTCGGCTGCGCGAACGGCGCGTGCACCGGCAACCCGTGTCAGGGCGTCACCTGCAGCATGCCGCCCGCGAACACCTGCCTCAACGCGACGACGCTGCGCACGTTCAACAGCAGCGGCACCTGCTCGGGCGGAGCGTGCAGCTACTCGTCGGCCGACACCACGTGCCCCTTCGGCTGCACTGGCGGCGCGTGCACGGGCAACCCCTGCACCGGCGTCACCTGCAACATGCCGCCGGCGAACGCGTGCCTCAACGCGACGACGCTGCGCACCTTCAACGCCTCGGGCGTCTGCTCGGGCGGCGCGTGCAACTACACCTCGCAGGACACCACCTGTCCCTTCGGCTGCGCGGGCGGCGCGTGCACCGGCAACCCCTGCACGGGCGTCACCTGCAACATGCCTCCCGCGCCCACCTGCGTGAACCCCACGACGCTGCGCAGCTTCTCGCCGTCGGGCACCTGCTCGGGAGGTTCGTGCAGCTACACGGCCGCCGAGTCGACCTGTCCCTTCGGCTGCGCGAACGGCGCCTGCACCGGCAACCCGTGCCAGGGCGTCACCTGCAACACGCCACCGGCCTCCACCTGCCTCAACCCGACGACGCTGCGCAGCTTCTCGTCGAGCGGCACCTGCGCGGGTGGCGCGTGCAGCTACACCCCTGCCGACACCACCTGTCCCTTCGGTTGTGCGGGCGGCGCGTGCGTGAACGACCCCTGCACCGGCGTCACCTGCAACATGCCTCCCGCGCGCACGTGTCTGAACACGACCACGCTGCGCAGCTTCTCGCCCGCGGGCAGCTGCTCGGGCGGCGGCTGCAGCTACGCGCCGTCAGACATGATGTGCGCGTTCGGGTGCTCGAACGGCGCCTGCCAGAACGACCCCTGCGCCGGAGTCACCTGCACCACCCCGCCCGCCACCACCTGCGTCGGCAACTCCGTGCGCTCGTACTCGGCGACCGGCACCTGCACGAGCGGCTCCTGCGGCTACACGTTCACCGACACGGCGTGCGCAGGCGCCTGCTCCAACGGCGCGTGCGTCGCGCCCACCTGCGGCGGCACCACCTGCAACGCGCCCCCTGCGCCGACCTGCCTCAACGCGAACCGCCTGCGCACCGCTTTCCCCGCGGGCACGTGCACCAACAACACCTGCAGCTACACGCAGTACGAAGTGCTCTGCAGCCAGGGGTGCATCAACGGCGCCTGCATCGCCGGCTCGTGGACGCTCGAGTTCATGCCGCAGGCCAGCCCTCCGGTGTTCATCACCACCGACACCATCTTCGACGCGGCCCAGGAGCCGATTCAGGTCGGCTGTGAAGAGGCGGGCTCGTTCAACAACTACAGCAACGGCACCGTGCGTTTCCGCCGCCGCACCAACTCGGGGTGGCTGGAAGAGACGATCGACGTCGGCATGGGCGGCTCCTACCACGCCCGTGTTGCCCTCGACGCCGCGGGCGAGCCCATGGCCGTCTGGTACGACTCGGTGAACAACGATCTGCGTTTCGCGCGTCGCAACGGCGGCACCTGGGCTCCGAAAGAGCTCATCACCACCAACGGCGGCAGCGGCATGTCGATCGCCCTCGGTCCGGCGGGTCAGCCGTGGGTCAGCTACGGCGGCACCACGGTGCAGCTCGGCATTCGCGCGGCCGACGGCACGTGGACGAGTGAGCAGGTCTTCTCGGACGGAGCGAACACCACCGCGCTGCGCATCGTTGGTGGCGCGCCATGGGTGCTCGCCGACTCGAACCTCTTCGAGGTCGCGACGAAGAGCGGCGCCACGTGGACGTCGTGGCCCTTCTCGCGCGGCAACCAGTTCTCGGGCGGGGCTTTCGCGATGAAGGCCGACTCGTTCAACGTCATCGGCGGCGTTCCCCGAGCCATGGTCACCGACGGTCTCGGCTGGGTCTGGCGCTCGCTCGTCAATGGCAAGCTGTACAGCGAGCCCATTGCCGAAGAGCCCATCGCCACTCGCGCCAACGATCTGCCTGCCATCTGGGTCGCCCGGGCCTTGAGCGGCGGTGGTTCGACCGTGATGATTCGGGTTCGACAGAACGAAGCGTGGCCCGACAACCTGTCGACGGTGCCCTACGGCACGCAGCTGTACCGCGTCGTCTCGTACACCGGGCAGAACGGGCGTCACGTGGTGATGGACGCGGTCGGTCGCCGGCTCTCGTCTCCTCCGTCCTGCACGCCGATGTGCTCGGGCCGCACCTGCGGCGGTGACGGGTGTGGCGGCTCGTGCGGTTCGTGTGCGACGGGCTTCTGCGCGCCGGCCGGCGTCTGCTCTCCCCTCCGGGCTCAACTGTTCGACGGGCTCGTGCCCCAGCGCGCCGCGATCGCCTCCGGCCCGACCTCGGTGCACGTGCTCGAGTCGTCCAACGGCTACGCCACCGAACACCGCAGCATGGGCGCTGGGAACGTCTTCAACTCCACCACCAACGCTCCGGGCTCGAGCTACAGCTTCTATGGCTCGCGCTTCGACGTGGTGGGCGAGCAGCCATACGCCTTCACCTCGGGCTCGGCGACGTCGACCGTCACGCCCTTCACCCGCTCGGCCGCTGGCACCTGGTCGACGGGCCCCGCGTACAACACCGTCGGGAGCCCCAACCTGCGCTTCGACGCGGCTGGCACCGCCTACGCGATTCGCTGCACCTCGGCTCAGGTCTACCAGGCGACGCTCGCCCCCGGCGCTTCGGCGTGGTCGGCAGAGACCTCGATCATCACGTTCGGGATCAGCGGCGTCACCTGTTACGACGTGCTGCTCGCGCCCTCTGGCTTCGTCTTCGTCATCGGCGTGACTGGGTCGTCGCCGCGCCTGTATTCGAACACGCCTGGCTTCACGACGCAGACGCTGCCCACGTTCCCCAACACGGCGAGCCTGCGCATGGCGGCGGACGCGACCGGCAACGTGCACATCGTCTCGACGCCCAGCTACTCGGTGTGGCGCGCAGCGACGAACACGCTCGAGACCGAGACGGGCCCCGCGGGCATCTACTGGTACACGACGGTGTACGTCGTCATCGATCGCAACGGTGCTCCCGCCGTCGGCTTCACCCGCGAGACGAGCCGCAACCTCGTGCTCGCACGCAGAACGGCTCCGAACATGTGGTCGATCGAAGACTTCCCCAACACGGGCTCGCTCTCGACGGCTGGCGCCTTCACGAACAACGGGCAAGAGGTTCGCGGGCTCACCTTCGACGCGAGCAACACGCCTCACCTGCTCTACAACGACCGCGGCGCGTGGCGGCACGTGACGAAGTGAACGAACGACGACGGGAGGCGTCCATGCTGCACGCCTCCCGTCACGTCACTTGGTGGTGTTGAACTGCAGGTTCGGCAGGCCACCTTCACCCATCACGAGGTGCAGCTGACCGACCTTGCCGGCGAGCTCGCCGTACGCCTCGAGCTCCTTGAGGCGAATGAGCAGCGGGTTCTCGGCCAGCACCTTGGCCGTCTGAGCGAGCGAGCGCGTTGCCTGCGTCTCCTCACGACGGAGGATGACGTTGGCCTCGGCCTGCTTCTGCGCCTGAATGACCTTGTTCAGCAGCTCCTTCATCTCGCCCGGCAGCACCACGTCCTTCACGCCGAGCTCGAGCAGCTCGAGACCGACCGCTTCGGCGCGCGCGATGACGGCCGGCGCCATCTGCTTCGAGAGCTCCTCGCGGGCCGACAGCAGCTCGTCGAGGGTCTTCTGCGTGATGGCGTCGCGCGCAGCCAGCTGCATTGCCAGGTAGACGACGTCGTCCGGGTTGCGGGCGACGACGGCCAGGCGCTTCGGGTCCTTCACGCGGAACGAGGCCGAGACGTTGAGCCGCAGCGTGACGCGGTCCTTCGTCATGACCTCCTGGCCGGTGACGTGCAGCTGACGCTCCTTCAGATCGATGACGGTGAACTGCACGGTGCGCTGGGTGTTCCAGGCTGCGTAGCGGCCAGCCGGGAGCACGGCGTCGAGCTGTCCATCGACCCAGCGGAGCGCGACCGAGCCTTCGTGCGCGACGATCTCGACGTAGTCCTTCGCCTTCGCGAGGGCTGCCACGTCGGGCTGCAGCACCTTCGTCTCGACGCCCGAGGTGTCGAAGACCTCGACCTGCACGAGCTCCTTCGACTCACCGGTCTTGCGATCGACGAGACGATCCACCGTCCACACCTGGTGAACGCCCGCGCCGAGCCAGAGGGCCGGCTTGCCGCGGCGGGTGACGAGAGCGCGCTCGTGCTTGGCGAGCGAGATCACCTGCAGGTCGGAGGCGGGCACGAGCGCCAGTCGCTGCTCGTCGAGCTCGGCGAGCAACCCGGTGATCGCGACCTTCTCGATGCGAACCGGCTTGAGCCAGCCGTAGACGCGGTGAACTCCCGGGCCCAGGAAGCGCTGCGCCTTGCCGTCGATGACGACGAACGCGCGCTCGTGAACCATGACTTCGATCTGCATGGGCGACCTCCTTCGTGAGAACTGCCCGCTGTCTCACGTGTACGGTGAGAGCGACTGACTGGTGCTTCGAAAAACGAACGCCCCACGCGTTGCGGGCCTGTCGATGTCGCGAGGAAGAAGACGTCTCTTCACCGCCGGTGTGATCACGCACGCGCGAGCTGCCACGTGGAGCAAGAGGCCCTGCTGCGAGGTGGGGCGAGCGGGCCGTGGACGAACGCCGTCACCTTCGACGACGCCGCTGACGACCTGCTGGCCTTCACCCGGGAGCACGACCGCCTCACCCGGACCACACCCATCGACTCGAGGCCGGCTTCGCGCAGGGCGTTCCCGGGTCCAGGAGGATTTGAACCTCCGACGTCGAGATCTCGAATCTCGCGCTCTACCAAGCTGAGCTATGGGCCACTGCTGCCAGCTTTACAGGCTGGTGTGTTTGCGTTTGCCAACTCCGCCACGTCCCACGAAGAGACGGCTGGATTCGAACCAGCGAGACCCTCTCGGGCCGAACACGATTCCCGCCACCTGCAGGCGACGCGAGCCGCGGACGTGACGTGACGGGTCCAGAGGACGAGCACGACGGCGCGGCGTCTCGGTAACGGTTGCGGGCGAGACGTGACGCGGCGTGGGCTCCTGACGGTGGGCGAGGTGTGCTACTCGACCCTCGCGATGACGAAGCCGCCGTTCATGCCGAAGGATCAGCCGACCTCGTTCGCGAAGTCACTCGGCTACGCGTGGAGCGGCCTCATTCACACCGTCGTGCACCAGCGCAACATGCGCATGCACATCATCGCGGCGATTCTCGTCGGGCTCGTCGCCAGCGCCGTGCCGCTCGGCCTCGCCGAGAAGGCGATTCTGATCTTCTGCGTCACGCTGATCTTCTTCGCCGAGATGCTCAACAGCGCACTCGAGCAGCTGGTCGATCTCGCCATTCAGCAGTTCGACGAGAAGGCGAAGCTCACGAAGGACATCGCCGCGGCAGGCGTGCTGGTGCTGGCGATCGGCTCGATGGTGATCTTCGCCGCGATTCTGGTGCACGACGCCGATCAGATCTTCCGCGACCTCGCCGTCATTCAGCGCCAGGTGCTCTTCGGCGTGCCGCTCACCTTCCTCGGCGGAGCGCTGATGCACGAGTCGAAGAAGCCGAAGTGGCTCGACGCGATCTTCACGCTCGGCGCGCTCGGCACCTGGGCGGCGACAACGACATGGACACAGAGCTACGTCATGTCGGCGCTGATGCTCGGCCTGCTGATCGTCTGCGTCGCCACCGCGATCGCGAGACACCGGCTTCGCTGAAAAAACAAAGCCCGGCATCGAGCCGGGCTTCCATGCAGGTCTGACGTCTCAGACTGCATCCCCTCGCGAGGGCCCGCGACTCCCGGAGCCAGTCCGGAACGTCGGGGTGCCTGCGAGGGCTATTCTTTTTTCCCGCTCAGGCTTCGGCGCGGGGCTCGGCTTCGACTTCGGCCGGCTTCTGCTTCAGGTTCACCGTCACCTGATCGATGAGCTCGGTGGCGATGTCGAGAATCTGGTTCGGAGTGTAACCACCAGACTGGAGCTGCGCAAAGAAGGCCTGCGCCAATGCCTTGGTGTTCTTCTTGTCGGTGCTCATCAAGATCCCTCCGGGTAGTCGAAACTGAATCGCGGAGGGTGCTTGTTCACCCCTTGTGCCAGTTCGGTCGATCCAGAATCACCAGCAATTCCAGCTTCTTTTGACTGTCAGCCAATCACCCACTGCGTAGCGCCGGTTGCACCTCGGCAGGTTGCGCCGGTGGCGTGCGTAATCTCGGTAGCACCCATACAGAAGGCTGGCTGATACCCCGAGAAGCAACTCTGTGACGTAGCTGGCCAGCCGATCTCCATGGTACCCGCGGCGCGTGGCCCTCCGGATCAACAACATCCCCCAGTGGTTGGACGAGCCCGAGTCGGTGCTGGCCGAGAAGGCCGCGACGAAATTGGGCCTCAAGCCCGCCGATCTGAAGACGGTGCGGGTCGTTCGCACGGTGCTCGACGCGAGAAAGAAGAACCACCCGCGCTACGTGCACACGCTCGAGGTCGAGCTCGCGCCGGGCCGCTCGCCGAAGCTGCCGCCTGACGTGAGTGAGGTCGACGCGGCACCCGCGCCCCTGCCGCCCGTCTCGAAACAGCCCGCGATGCGCCCCGTCATCGTCGGCATGGGCCCCGCGGGTTTGTTCGCCGCCCTCGCGTTGGCCGAGCGTGGCGTGAAGAGCGTCATCCTGGAGCGCGGCAAAGACGTGGTGCAGCGCCGGAAAGACGTCGCGAAGCTCTCGCGCGACGGCACGCTCTACCCCGAGTCGAACATGAACTTCGGCGAGGGCGGCGCGGGCGCGTACACCGACGGCAAGCTCTCGACGCGTATCAACCACCCGCACGTTCGCCGCGTCATCGAGACGTTCGCGAAGTACGGAGCGCCTGATCGCATTCTCGTGCAGGGCAAGCCGCACATCGGCTCCGATCTGCTGCCGTTTGCCGTCGAGAAGATGCGCCACGAG